>JAGLWO010000616.1 GCA_023133395.1 Candidatus Cloacimonadota bacterium
GGACCTTATGTATTATTTGATTCCTATATCCTGGATGATTCAGCAGGAAATGGGAATGGATTGATGGATTATGGTGAATTCATCCTTCTTACCTTAACTGTGGAAAATGTGGGAATCGACCAGGCAGATAATGTAACCGTTACACTGAGCACAGATGACCAATACATAACCATTACAGATTCCACAGAGTTTTATGGCAACATCGCAGCGGGAGCAATAGCAACGGTAACCGATGGTTTTTCTATGGAAGTCTGTGATTCTATTCCCGATGAACATATGTTCTTATTCCAGGTGAGTGCTACAGATGGAACCAATACCTGGATATCCAATTTCGTAATAGAAGCTTATGCTCCTGTATTATGGGCAGGTGAAATGATCATCGATGATGCCACAGGGAACAATAACGGATCTCTCGATCCCGGAGAAACGGTTACAATCACCATTCCCACCTACAACAATGGACATGCCCCTTCACCCGAAGCAATTGCCGATCTATCCTGTTCAAATCAACTTATCACTATCGTGCAAAGCCCTGTCAACCTGGGAGAGATAGGCAGTCAGTCCTTCGAGGATGCTGTTTATACAGTTATCGCCAGTGATGAGATCACCTTTGGAACTCCTGTCACTTTCATCTATAATGTAGTAGCCGGAGAATATATCGTTACCAAGAATTACGACACATCGGTAGGTATATTCATTGAAGATTTTGAGTCGGGTGGTTTTACAAATTTTCCATGGGAATTTGTTGGATGTAACATTACCTGGCCAAATGTAAATCCGATCGAAGATTTCACGATAATCGATACTATACCAGATATAAACTGGAGCATTGCAACGGATAGTTTTTATAGTGGAGCAGCCAGTGCGAAATCTTATCCCATTACTCACAACCAGGCGTCTTTTATGAATGTAACCGTGGATGTTGTAACAGATGGTGAGATCAGTTTTTATTACCGTGTGGCCTGTGAATACAGTCCTTCCCAAACTTATTTTTATGATGGATTGATCTTCTTTATAGATGATGCGGAAGCTGGTCGTTATCAACCGGGACCTGATGGTTCCTCTCCCTGGACTTATGCCAGCTATCCGGTAACTACCGGAACACACACGTTTACGTGGGTGTATGTAAAAGACAGCAGCGACGGTAGCACTTCTCTGCCGGAAGATTGTTCCTGGGTTGATTATATAGTCTTCCCCACACTGTCTTTAATAAATGGTACAATTGCCGGACAGGTAACGCTTCTGCCAGCCGGGAATATAGAAGATGTAATAATCTCCACCTATTTTGGCTCAACCAGTCCGGATGCCAGTGGGAATTATTCTTTTATAAGTCCTGTAGGAATTTTCGATGTAACAGCAAACCTTACTGGATATGAAACGATAACCGTTTATGATGTAGAAATTCTTGAAAATCAGACCACAACCGTAGATTTTGTATTAACTTACCTTGCTCCCCCCATCGATCTTGAAGGAGAGTTAAATGATTGTTATGTCTCCCTGAGCTGGGAACAATCAGAATCCGGCACCAGAGATTTCCAGCATTATAATATATACCGAAATGTTGATAGTGGAGCGTTCACACTTCTGGATACAACATTGGTTTTAACCTATGTAGATTCTTTGTTCGAAAGCGGAGATTACGGTTATTACGTTACAGCAGAATACAGTCAGAATAATGAAAGTGACCCGACCGATACAGTAATAATTCCTTATGTACAATCTGATGCAGGTAACGAATTGATCCCCATTGCTACCATGCTCAAAGGTAATTATCCCAATCCATTCAATCCCGAAACTACGATAAGTTACGGACTGAACAAAGACACAAAAGTTATACTTGAAATATTCAATATAAAAGGTCAAAAAATCAGAACACTTATTGAAGAGACTCAACCTGCAGGCTTTCACACAGCAGTATGGAACGGTAAGGATAAAAATGGAAATCCCGTTTCATCAGGAATCTATTTCTACAGGATGTTAACTAAAGGCTTTGATAAAACAAAGAGGATGCTGCTGTTGAAATAACCTTCGAGTCGATACTTGCAAATCGACTCGAGCTTCGTTCATTCTGAACTCCATCAGGCAAAAGCCTGATGAAGTCCTGTCTCAAATTATAAAAAGTTAGAATTTAGTTTAATAGGAAACCATTTGAAAAAAAAGCGGGAAGAGATTCCCGATTTTCAGGATACATTCTTAATAATTCAACAATCTTTTTACCTTCATCTGAGTTTATGCTAATTCTTATCATCTTCTTAGGTTTTTGAGGTAACTTTTTTATTTTTAAATAATTTTTATTATCTATATAAAATTCAAAGGAAAATGAATCTATATCTCCATTCTGATTTTTAAAAATTACTAAAATTTTATAAACATAATCATTGAATTGAATACTATATTCAACAATTTTTTTTATATCAAATGAAGGCTTATAATTTTTAAGATTTACTTCTGAAAAATAATAATACATTTTTTCTAAGGTTTCATTTTTAAGATTGATTCTGAAACTTCTTAAAAAATTATTTATTAAATTTTCTAATTGTGGAGTAACAATTTTTTTAGATGCAATTACGCCTAATCTTCTATATGTCTCAGCTTTTAGTTTCTTTTTGATTCTTGAAATCCTCTTTCTTAGAGCTTGATAAGAACCACCATAAACTTTATACATCTTTTTTATACTTTGAGAACTTTGATAGAAGTAATATAAAGTCTTTAGTTCTTTTCGATTGAGGGTATTTAATGAATCTCTAAAAGCTGTTTTTAAAGAATCATCTCTTTCTATACAACTTGATTTACTTAATAAATCGTCTTTTAATTCCTTTTTCCATAATTTATACTTCTTTGATTCTTCAAATAATTTATTACAATAATTCCTGGTTGTATTGATTATCCAACCTTTTGTATTTTTCATTATATGTTTCTTTTTCAAATACAGAGTTAATGTTTGTGAAGCAATCTCTCTTGCTTCTATAACGTTACCTGTACGATTTAAAGCACATTTAAATGCTAATTTCTGATATTCAGAGATATTCTTTTCTATTCTTTCCATTAATTGATTGCACCTTAGCTAACTTTTTATAAATACTCAACTAATTATAAGTCAAGAAATTTTAATTTTTTAAGTGGCTAAGTCACACTTTTGAATTATTGGGGATATATAAGTAGATGAATATTATTTTGAAAATAAATATTTTCTTTCTGGGGAAGAATAAATTCACTTAGATTTATTTTGGTTCAACTATCCTGTTTGAACCAAATATTCTAATCAATCTATACCCGGTAAATAAAACCCGGAGCTTACCGGAAAATAGTGAAAATAAAAAAACAATAAAAACTTTTTGGAGGAAAATGAAAAGTTTAGATTTTAAATCGATTATGATTATGGCTGTTTTATGTACAGCTATTCTTTTACCTTCATTCTTAAATGCAAACTGTGAAATGATGGGAATGATTGCAAATAAAGGAAATTATATCTCTTGGCTTGATTCAAGCCCGGAAGATTGGGATGACCCCTATGATTTTTTCCAATTTATGATAGATGAATCAACTCCAAATCCTCAAAATGATGGCTATGGCGTGATTTATTATCCTGACGATGGTTTTATGTATTTTAATGAAATCGATTATTTTGATGAACAAAATCAAGCTTGGTATAAGACAAATAGAAATAACCATGGTAATTGGATTGATAACTCGACTTGGTATGGTGATCCAAATCTTCATTGGCAATGGAATGATTATGAGCCGTTGGGTGTAGATAAAATCATTAAGAATACAATAATGAACAATAACACTAAAGCTTCAATAGTTTTGGGACATGACAGAGCTGGAACAGGAGGACATGGCAATCATCCGTTTCGTTTACAGATCGAAACAAATGGAAAACACTATACATTCGAACATAATGGCTATTTTACTATTTCAGAGATAAAACTGAAATTTTATAATAGGACTAACTCATTACATCAGGGTTGGTTTTATGAAGAAGGTCATGAATCAAACTGGGATGGAGAACCAGGTAGTGTCACTGATTGGATAGATAGCGAATTATATTTTCATTACATTCTAGCAAATATTGAGGAAGCAGGTGGTGATGTAATCCAGGGTATCTATGATGCTCTCAGCTATGACTTAAATCCTGATCCAAATATTGAGGATATTCTGATTGGATCAAATGAAAGATCAAATTTTATCCTTTCAGATGGTTTTACTGTTTATGCATATAGAGGTACAAATATTACCGATTATGACCTTAAATATGTAGAGAATGACACTTTCTGGGGTATCACATCCGGAACAGCAAGTGGAACTCAGCTTGGGCGAGATTATCTAGCAATTTTTTCTCCTTACGGAGATGTAGAAACTATCAATCTATTTGATCCTCCCATATTCGTTTCCGGTCCAATTTCACAAAACGAAACCTGGAATTCAATTAGATTTATAACTGATGACATTATTATTCCAGAAGGTATTACACTTAATATTGATGCGGAAGTAACTTTTGTTTCTCATTGTACATTTACTGTTAACGGTACCGTTAATCTCCAAGACGATTCAGAATTCAATATTAATCATAGTTCAGAAGTTCTTGTTGAAAATAACGGACTCCTCTTCCTCAATTGGGGAAGCATACTTACAGGTTGTACACCAACAACTTATGGTGCAACTCCACCCGGGCAACCGGTTGGTGGTGAAGAGGTTATCCCCGGTGACAGAATCATCGCTCAAAATGGTGGAATAATTACCACAAATGATGATCAAAACCCAGGAGATGTAATTACTATCGGATCAGGATTACCAGAAGGTGAGGAACAATTATGGGATGGTATTTTAATCCAGAATCCAGATCATGATATAGATTATTGGTTTGTGAATTGTGATATTTCCTGGATTAATAAGCTCAGCATTGAAACGAGAGAATCTCTTAATGTTATAGCCAATCTGAAACTTTATTTAACTGATTTTCATGATGCAGGACAGATATTAGCTCGAAATGAACACAAATTATCTATCTCCGGTGAAAATAGTGCAAACCGCTGTAATATCCGTAATAATCATAAAACCCCAATTGTAGTTTACGATTCTCCTGTGAATATTGATTGGGCTTTGATTGAAGATAATGGTCGTGATATAAACGGAGGATTACTGAATTTGTATTGTAACGGTATTTATTTAAGCTATTCTGCAGTTTCAGAATCAGAAATAATAAATACAATAATACAGGGAAACACAGGATGCGGTATACAAACCTATAGTCAGTATGTAAATGTTGAAAATGATACTATCCGCTATAATGAACAACACGGTTTATTTACAAAAAAAGGAACATTTGATGATTTACATAATACTACAATTCTCAACAATTATTATGCCGAATATGTAAGTGTACAGGATTCTTATAACTGGCCGGATATGGATAACTATATTGCAGATTTAGATGGAAACTCCGGAGGTAATGATCAGTACATTCTTATTGCATATTATTGGGATGAAATTGAACATTCGATAGATGTAACAGGAAATTACATAAATCATGAAAATAATGAACACAGGTTTTACCCCAGATATGAAGCCTTTCGCTTCGATTCCGCTAATGTACCACCGGAAAGAGAAATGTTATATTCTGCTCTCGATGAAATGAGAAACGAAAATTATGCTGATGCTGAAACAATCTTCCAGCAAATCATATCAGGTTATCCGGATACTAACGAAGCTGCAACTTCCATAAGAGGATTATTTTTTATCGAAAATTATACAGACAAAGATTATGTAAGTCTTCGTTCTTATATAGATAATATCCAGGTTAGTGAAGCAACTTATCTTTATAAAGCAAAAGAAGATGTGAAAACAAAATCTTATATGAAAGAAGAGGATTATGTAACTGCAATAGAACGATTGGAAGTAATTATAAATAATCCACCTTCTAATGATGAATTGATCTATGCAATGATCGATGAAGGATATTGCTACCTGCAGCTTGAAGAAGGCGGTTTAAGGGATATTCCTGCTGTTTGTACTGTTAAACCCCGTTCTTTTGACGAATATCAGAGAATTGTACAAGAACTTGAGAATGAATTATTGTTCTTCAGTCAACCGGAAAACAACGAACAAGTGGTTCAAGCAAATTTGATTATACTGCATGGAAACTATCCTAACCCATTTAATCCATCGACCAATATATCCTTCGATATCTCTTCAGAATCAGATGTTTCAATTACAGTTTACAATGTAAAAGGTCAGAAAGTTACTATGTTAGTAGATAAGCATTTTGAAAATGGTTCACATACAGTAACCTGGAACGGTAAAGACAGTAACAACAAATCTGTATCAACAGGAATTTATTTCTACAAAATTTCTGCAGGTAAAGAAACTCAAGTGAAAAAAATGTTGCTACTAAAATAACCTTTTGCTTTCTTTGTCTTATCTCATAAAAGCCCCTCTCTTAAATTTAAGAGAGGGGTTGGGGTGAGTTCGTGTAAGGATTTGAAATATGAAAAAATATCTTTTCTTTTTAATCTTTCTTCTTTTTATCTTTAGTCTTTACTCGATAGAGGTCGAAGGTCACATCACTGAAGATACAACCTGGTCTCCTGATAATAACCCTTATTATGTTATCGACGATGTTTTTGTAGATGATAATGTTACCTTAACTATTCTTCCGGGAACAGAAGTGAAATTTCATTCAACTAGTTTAACCTGCTATGATGATTTTTCGAATTTTGTTTATTATAATGGTACAAATATAGCAAAAATGTTATGGGTTGATGGTAAAATAAAAGCAGAAGGTACGGAGGAAGACCCGATAACATTTACCCGTGCTCAGGATTCGTTATACTATCACTGGGGAGTGATTTATCTAACTGAGTTCGCAGATAGATGTGTTTTTAAATATTGTAATTTTGAATATTCAGCTCGGATGATGATATTGGTTGGTATCTTACCCGTAGGTGCAATAAGCATCTTTAATGAAGAAACTATAATAGAAAATTGTAATTTTATCGATAATTTTTGTGGTGTATTTATGCAATTTTACCCACAAAAAGTAATTGTAAAAAATAATTATTTTTTTAATATTGAAAATATACATCCAGGTATTGTGGGATATGCTGACGGTGGTATAAGAATTTCAGCAGGTGCTATAAATGAATCAAATATAGTGCTTATAGCAGGGAATAAATTTAATGAGTCGGATATTTCATCTTTTTATCTCGATGTACATCATGCACCTATTTATGTAGTTTATAATCAATTTAATGAAGGTGGCATTGATGCAGGTATGGGTGCAGATGCAGCATCATATTTTTATAGGAATGATTTCATAGATTGCTATTATGGTATTAGAAATTCTCATCAAAACGATTCACTTTATATCAAAAAGAACAATTTCA
>JAGLWO010000617.1 GCA_023133395.1 Candidatus Cloacimonadota bacterium
GATTATCCTGCCGGTGATTTGAATTATTTCCGTGAAGAGATATCTAATGTGGATTTTGTCCGTTTTATGCAGGAAGCAGATGTTTACATTCTATTTTCAAAGCAGAGTACCGGAAGTGGAGGGCAAAAATACACAGTTGATTTTACTGGACAGAAACGTTTCGAGGGAATCAACGAATCGTTAACATTTATTATGGGAAAAGATGATACCGATGATGATGAAAGACGAAAAAGCGTGCACACGATCAAACTCGGGCTAATAAGATATTTTTCTCGAACAAACTTTGCCGATAAAATTATGATATCTTTTCCAATAGAACAAAAAAAGGAAGAGATCATAGATAGATGGAACAACTGGGTATTCGAGTTCAATGTAAATTGCTTCCTGAATGGACAGAAAAGTTCGAACTCATTAAATCTCTGGGGTTCTATCTTGGCTAAAAGAGTAACGAAGGAAATTAAAACCGAATTTGGTTTTTTTGGTAGCTATAATCAAGATAAATTCGATTATGGTGACGAGGTTATTGAAAGTTCTTCTGACAGTAAAAGTTTCAACGCTTCTGTGATAAAATCTATTAATGCTCACTGGTCTTATGGGCTTTGGTCATATATTTATGATTCCTCTTATAGTAATATAGATTTAGGCGTAGGCATTTCACCGGGAATAGAATATAATATTTTTCCATATTCGGAATCGAACAGAAAGCAATTACGTTTTCAGTACAAACTTCATCCGGGATTTGCAGACTACAGCGAAGAGACCATTTATGAAAAATTATCTGAAAAAACCCTGAAACATTCCTTCACCACCGAGATCGAATATATCCAATCCTGGGGATCTGTGAGTGCAAGCATTATTGCTTCTCAATATCTAATCATCGATGACATGATTTTGGATAGTTATGAAAAAAACAAATTAACTTTGCACAGTAATGTTTCATGGAGGATATTTAAAGGACTTTCTTTTGATTTATGGGGATATGTATCACGGATACATGACCAATTATCAATTCCAGCCGGAGTTGTTTCCACACAAGATCTGCTTTTGAAGAGAAAAGAACTTGAAACTCAATATTCTTATTTTGCTTCTATCGGACTCAGCTATTCGTTTGGCTCCATTTATAATAATATTGTAAATCCAAGATTTGGTGATTAGCAGGACTTAATATTAGAGTGAATTTTATTCCCAAAATGGCTTTATTCTTTCCTTAAACTGCGCCATAAGCCAAGCCTGAAACCAAGCATCGGGGTAAGCCGAGAACACCGAGATTCACCAAGCTAATTTAAATAATGTAAATATGAAGCACTACTTAATCCTCAACTAATGAGTTCTGCAAAATTTAGGAAAATTAACCTCTGCCGACAATGAATTTCATGGGGTTAAAGGGGAAGCTAAAAGAAACACTGAAACCCAATATTATTTATCTGTTATATCCCAATGTCCCTTTATTATTAAAGATAGACGAAAGAAAAAAGCTATTTTATCTACATTATATGAATTATTCTTCCTAATTTCA
>JAGLWO010000618.1 GCA_023133395.1 Candidatus Cloacimonadota bacterium
TATGCTGAACTTATCATTGGAAACATTAAATTCGAAGGTAACAACCTGATTTCAAATAATGAACTATTGAATAATATTCAGACTCAAACCGGAAATATTTTTAACCAGCAGATTTTAAATAATGATGCTGCTTTGATCTCAGAACTATATTCCCAAAAAGAGTATTATAACGTTAAAGTACAATCTCCACAGATTTTTACCAAAAGCCCGACTCAGATTGACATCCTCTTTAAAATTGAAGAATTAGAAAAATTAAATATAAAAAAAATAATGCTAACCGGGAATCATTATCTTTCCAATAAAAAGATATTTGAATCAATTTCACAGCGAAATTTGAATCTGAATGAATTATCATTTACTGTACAGAACATAGTGGATTTTTATACTTCAAATGGATTTCTTTTTGCAGATGTCAGCATAGATAGCCTGATAAAAAAAAATAATGATTTTTTAGACGCATACATTAGTATTGATGAAGGGAAATACTGTGAATTTGATGAATTCAGATTCAAAGGTAATGAAACTACAAAAGATAAAACTCTTTTGAAAATTTCACAACTGAACAGCATTGAAACTATAACTCCTCAGATTTTAGATCAATCCGCAGAAAATATCAGGAAAAAGCGTTATATAGAAAACTGCGAAATCATTCCTTTAAATCACAGTCAATTACTAATAACTGTAGAAGAAGGTAAAATGAGTTTAATCTCCGGAATAATCGGATACGATAATTCCCAACCGAAAAAAAATAAATTGTCAGGTTACTTGAACGTTGATTTCTTAAACCTTTACGGTACAGATCGTTCACTATCTCTTCTCTGGCAGAGAGTTTCATCTGACCGTAGTTCAATTGAACTGAAGTACCACGAATCTGGATTTTATCGGTATCCAGTGTGTGGAGATTTCCTGGTTCTTCGCGAAGAAGTGGATTCAACCTACATAAAAACTACATTTGATTCTGATATTTATTATTATGATTTGATAAATAAATATGGTATATACTTTGGAAT
>JAGLWO010000619.1 GCA_023133395.1 Candidatus Cloacimonadota bacterium
GGGGAAAAGATGCAGTAGCTATCAAACGAGGATTAATGCTGCAGGAAAAATCTGTTCCCGGTTTGGATGAAGATACAATTACAATTTCAGTAGCAGCAGCAAAGAAAGCGTTGAAACGCTGCAATATCGACCCCAAAGAAATCGGTGCACTTTATATCGGTTCGGAATCTCATCCTTATGCGGTGAAACCCTCAGGAACTGTTGTAGGAGAAGCTCTTGGCATTGTTCCGGATTTTCATACTGCAGATTTTGAATTTGCCTGTAAAGCCGGTTCGGAAGGGATGTTCGTTGCTCAAGCTTTAGTTAAAGCAGGAGAAATGAAATATGCGATGGCGATCGGCGCAGACACATCTCAAGGTGCTCCTGCCGATGCACTCGAATTTTCTGCTTCTGCTGGAGGTTCAGCATTTATTTTTGGGAAGGAAAATATTCTTGTAGAGCTACTATTCACTCACTCCTACACAACTGACACGCCGGATTTCTGGCGTAGAGAAGGAGCGTTCTATCCTCATCATGGAGGAAGATTTACCGGTGAACCTGCATATTTCAAACATGTTCAGGGCGCTGCCAAAGCAATTTTGAAAAAAAGCGGATATAAACCATCTGATTTTAAATATGCAATTTTCCACATGCCAAATGGAAAGTTCCCTTTAACAGTTGGGAAGAAACTTGGTTTCACTGATGAGCAGATGAAACCCGGTTGGGTTGTTAATTTAATGGGAAATACCTATTCAGGCTCTTCTCCCACAGGTCTTTCTGCAACTCTGGATGTTGCAAAACCAGGTGATCTGATCTTTATGGTTTCCTTTGGTTCAGGAGCAGGAAGTGATGCTTTCATTTTCAAAGCTACTGATAAAATTACCAATGTTCAGGATAAAGCAGAAAAGGTCCGAGAAATGCTCGCAGATAACCCGATTTATCTGGATTATGGTCAGTATGCTAAATTCCGTGAAAAAATCATTATGAACGAGTAGGAGGATTGAAAATGAGAGATGTTTATGTAATTGGTTGCGGAATGACAAAATTTGGCGAGATATGGGAATCTTCATTCCGGGATTTATTTGTTGAAGCTGGATTAAAAGCGATAAAAGATGCAGGAGTAGATCATCTTGATTCTATGTATGTTGGTACGATGACATCCGGTCTTTTTGTAGGACAAGAACACGTCGGAGCTTTAATGGCGGATTATCTGGGAAGGGCGCCAATTCCAGCAGTTCGAGTTGAATCAGCTTGCTGTTCCGGAGGATTGGCAGTCAGAATGGGATTTCTTGATATTGCATCTGGTAATTCTGAAATCGTGCTTGCTGGTGGAGTAGAAAAAATGAATGACGGTGCTGATGTAACTTTTGCTCTTTCAACAGCTGCCGATCAGGAATATGAATGTTATCATGGGGTGACCTTCCCTGGACTTTATGCAATGATCGCCAGAGCACACATGCACCGTTATGGAACAACAAGAGATCAACTTGCTCAGGTTGCAGTAAAAAATCATTTCAACGGCTCGATGAATCCAAATGCTCAATTTCCACGAAAAGTCACACTTGAACAGGTTAAAAGTGCTGTTTTAGTTGCTGATCCTTTAACAGTTCTGGATAGTTCTCCTGTTTCTGATGGTGGTGCTTGCGTTATATTAGCTTCGGAAGAAGTTGCTAAAAAACTCCAAAAACCTATGATTAAAATTATAGGTTCCGGAGTTGCAACAGATTCTTTAGCTTTAGATCAAAGAGACGACATAACTGCATTAAATGCTGTTAAAGTATCTGCTGAACGCGCCTTTAAAATGGCAGGATTAAAACCAACTGATATTGATCTGGCAGAAGTTCACGATTGCTTTACTATCGCAGAAATTTGCATTTTGGAAGAGCTCGGTTTTGCTGAAAGAGGTAAGGGAGGTCTTTTCACTGAACAAGGTCATACAGCATTAACCGGTAAAATGCCGATCAATACTTCCGGTGGTCTAAAATCCAAAGGTCATCCTGTAGGGGCTACAGGAGCTGCTCAAGTTGTAGAGATTTATGAACAGTTAACAGGAAAATCAGGAGAAAGACAAATTAAAAATGCTAAAATAGGTTTAGCTCAGAACATGGGTGGTTCGGGCGCATCTTCAGTAGTTCACATACTGAAGAATTTAAATAACTAAAATGCTAAAAAAACTAAAGAATGTAAAAAGAAAATGAGCAAGAATTTACAAAAGAAATTCAGTATCAGTAAGGAACTTCGAGAAAGAACATATAAATTTGCATTAAGAATATTCGAATTATGTTCAAAGCTACCAAATACTGATGAAGCCAGAATTATCAAAAGGCAATTATTAAAAGCTGGTTCTTCAGTAGGGGCAAATCTCGAAGAAGCTGATGGTTCACTAACTATAAATGATTTCGTTTATAGAGTAGATATTTCATTCAAGGAGTGCAAAGAATCAAGATATTGGTTAAGGCTAATTGTCGATAGGAAATTACTAAAAAAAGGAATTGTTCAACCTCTTTTGGATGAATCGCTTGAATTAATAAAAATCTTATCAACAATAATCTATAAATGTTTGAAATGAAGTTTATATTGTTTAGACTTTTTGATTTTTGGATTGTTGATTTTGTTTAGTAATTTAGAAATTTTGGATTTTAGAAATTTATTTTAGGAGGTTTAATGCCATCACCAAGATATAGAAGAGAAATGCCGCAAAGATACAGATTAGAAGCAGGAAAATGTAAAGGCTGTGGAAAAATATTTTTCCCTCCCAGATTGATCTGTAACAAATGCGGTTCGCAAAATTTTGAACAGGTTGTTTTACCTGAAAACGGTAAAATCGTTACATTCACGATAATTCGAGTTGCTCCCGCACAATTTGAAGCAGAAGTTCCTTATGCAATTGCAATTGTGGAACTTGAAAATGGAGTGAGGATAACAACTCAAGTAGTAGATTGTGATCCTGAAAAGTTAGAAATTGGAAATTCTGTTAAACTTGTTTTCAGAAAAATCCAGA
>JAGLWO010000062.1 GCA_023133395.1 Candidatus Cloacimonadota bacterium
TCAATCCTGTAGTATCAGGTATTCCAGTATCTATACAGGGAGAATCTTCAAGTAATGAATATGGGTCTTCTCCAGTTCCTACAAATAACGGGTCTTCATCTATATTGCCAGTACCCCAATTTAATGTGGAAAGAGGACTGACGCTAACTGAGTCGATTCCATCTTGAACATCGCAATAATCAACAAAGAGAGTTCCACCCTGATCATTGTAGTCAACTAATGCAATTTGGTTATAGCTATTACCCCAGAAAATACAATTTGTAATTGATGCAGTTCCACCATTACCCACGGTTAGTCCTGCTCCATAAGCAGCAGAATTATCAACGAAGGTACAATTCACAAGGTCTACATTTGTGCCAGTCCAAACACTAACACCACCGGAATTACAATATCCACCACCTGTTGCTGCAGTATTGGAAGCAAACAGACAATTTATCATTTCTCCAGTGCAATAGCGAGTAAAACAACAACCTGCTACATAACTAATTGCCTCATTAAAAGCAAATATACTGTTTAAAACCGAAAAAGTTAACATATTACCTCGAAGATATAATCCACTGTAACTATTTGCAAAGTTATCTACAAATTCACAATCCTCAATCGCAACATTTATAATTGTTAAATCATCATTTGTTTTTCCTATACAAACTCCACCATCTCCAGATGCCGTATTATTTGAAAAACAAGTGTTTGTAGTAACTACTTGATAAGTCTCGCCTGCATATTGCGGGTCCCCATTATTCCAGTACTCAATCGCACCACCATAACCACCTTGTGCTGTATTGTCTGCAAAATCGCAGTTTTCAATCTGTAAATCAGAATAGCTGGTATAAATTCCACCACCATCCTCTCCAGCTGTGTTTTGGCTCACTGTTACATTATTCAGGCTCAGGTTAGAATTATCCTCACAGTAAATCCCACCACCATCTTCTGCAGCAGTATTACCTGTTATTGTAACATTTACAAGGCTCAGGTTTGATTCTTCTTTACAAATAATTCCTCCACCCCACTGAGCTATATTTCCGCTCATGATTACATCCACCAAGCTTAGGACGGAAGAATCTTCGCAATTAATCCCACCACCCCACCAACCTGCTTCATTCTCGCTCATCGTTACATTCGTTAAGCTCACGTTTGAAGAATCCTCTAAACAAATACCTCCTCCCTCAGCAGCCAAATTTCTTCTTAAAAATAAATTAATCACACTCGGGTTTGAATGATTGATGCAAGAAATACCACCGCCATCACTTGCTATATTATCAGATACGTTTAAACTCACCAGATTTGGACTCGATCCGTCACAGGAAATACCACCACCTTTACTACCATTACCATTTGTAATTGTAAAGCCACTTAGAACTGCTGTTGAATCTTCTCCATTTTCAAAAGTAACCACGCAATCACTACTGTCTCCATCAATTATCGTCTGTGAAATATAAGTTGTATCTTGAGTTGTTAGAAATAATGAAGCAACAGTTATGTTTTTACCAATGTAATCGATATTTTCACAGTAAGTATCTGGCTGAACAAGAACTGTATCACCATCTACCGCAACATTGATTCCTTCCTGGATCGTTGGTTGGTCACCTGGAACGTTGATGATAGTGGCAGCCAGAAAGGTTGATAAAATAAAAAATGCGAAAATAAAAAAAAAGATTTTCCCCGAAAGTATTCGGGATTTCATTTCATTCAACATAATAACCTCCTTGTTATTCGATTAAAATTTATAAACAAAATCTATATATGGAAAGGTAAATACATCTTCTTCCAATGGGAAAATTAAAGCGAAATCAACACTTATTTTTTCACCAAAGAAACGTAACCCAAATGTTATAACTGGAGTGTCTTTTTCCGGTATGATCCAGTTTTCAGTAACCAGAGATACACTTCTGCTGGTTCTTAATTCTCCACCTAATACGATCATTGGTTTATCAGCAAGTTCATCCTCAAAATAACCATATCCCAGTCCCAAAGTAACACTTTTATCTAGAGAACCAAAAGTGCTCACACCATAGAGGATCCCTGCAGATGTACTCTCAGGTAATTTCACAACAAGAGCGCCAATAGCTAGATCCATTTTTTTGGAAGTCTTTAATGCCTACTTTAGGAGTGAAGAGAATGATCTGTTCATCCAGATCTGCACCTGGTAATATTGAGAATCCTCCTCCAAGTGTAATATTGTTTGTAATTCCTAAAGTAATGGTTGGGAAAAAAACAAAATAATCTGCGAAATACCCTTCTCCCTGTTTCAGCATTCTTGCTGTTGGAGCAAAGAATAAGCGCGTACAGTTAGGGTTGGGAAACCAGTATTTTCCTTCTTTAAACTGGTCTTCCGAAACCAGTTTTAATTCTGTTATTTCGAAAATTGAAAAAGTCAAAACACCATATTTTGTTTCAAATTTAAGTTCTTCTTCACCAATTTCGATAATTCTTCCTATAAAAGAAGATCCGTCTTCAACAGTCAGGATTTGTACTTGAGTGGAATCAGGAATTCCTAGAGATACAACTCCTTCAGATCTACCTGCTGAAAATAATTGAGTGAAGATGATAAGCATAAAAATGATAAAAGTAAAATAAATAGTCTTCATACGCACTCCTTTTTGAGTAGTTAGGAATCAACGATTTAAAGAAGTGCGAGATATTTTTAAAGTTCAGAAGTGTTTAGAAAGTTCAATATTCTACACTTCTTTATCCACATTTCCGAAAAAAGGATATCTGCTTTTATGTGTCAAACCTTTTAT
>JAGLWO010000620.1 GCA_023133395.1 Candidatus Cloacimonadota bacterium
TGCTCATTATATTGCGGATAAATTGCATAATACGAATAGTCTTTAAGAATTGGAATCCAATAGTCTGTGAAATCAATTATTTCTTGCTCATTGAAGCTAGTTGCAGCCATATTTTTTACGAAAAACAATTCAAGACCATCTTGTGAAATAACCCAACCTTTCTCATATTGGCTTGGATCAGGATTTTGGCTTTCATAGAAAAGAAAAGTGAATTCATCGTTTATCTTTCCTGAAGGATCAACATCCAAATCATTCCAACCTGAACCGTATTCAGGAATAGAGGTAGTAATTTCTCCCCCATGTGGAAAATCAATATTAACATCCAGGTTCATCTGCTCTTTGGGATAAATGTAGATGTTTGGTTTTTCTGAATAAACTAAGTCATTAATATAATAGTCTTTGTAAAAACTATCTACATTGAAATCATAAAATGAGCCATCAGGATACATGCATTTGAAAGCTATCTGATATTCAGCAAATGGGATATCTATCGAGAAATACCCGTTTACAGTAGTAACCAAACTATCCACAATCACACTATCCTGAAGAATATAAAATTCTTCCTGAACAAAAGGACCTAAACGAAGATGTAGCAACAAACCACAAACAAGTCCCGGGCTTACAGGTGAAAATCCTCCGCTGGCATTCACAATAATAGTATCTTGTTTACTGCATTCATGATAAGTGGAATAGTAACCATATTTCTTGGCAATCACTCTATATGAATAATAAATATCGGACTGGGGAGTTGCCTGAGTTTCGAAGTAATATTTATCAAGTTGACATTCACTATCATCCGACAAAATAACGGTTACTGAAGTGCTATCATCAGTCTCATCCAGCACTTCTTCATAGATCAGATTATCTGTGAAATACACATGTAACCAGGCATATTTAGCATTATCCGGATCTGTAGCTCGATCATCACAACTAATCATTACTATCATAACAACCAAGGCAATAATCCATTTTTTCATAATAGTCTCCTCTCTTGTTAAAGAACTGGCAAATATGAAAACCAGGAACAATTAATCTGTCTTTTTTCTATAAAATGTGAAATATTTTGTCAAATACTTTATAGAATATTATATTTTCATTATTTTGATCAGTTTATAAATTTCCTATTTGTAGTTGGATCTAAATTAATATTCTTTTAACAATTCGTGATTAGATCTATATTGCACTATCATCTGTTTTATCTTAGAAATGGCAGTAACTTTATCGAGCTGGATCAATTTTCTTCTGATCGCATTGATCTTATCCATTTCTTCCGGAGAATGGAGCAGCTCTTCTTTTCGCGTGCCGCTTTCTGTGATATTGATAGCTGGAAATACTCTTTCTTCTGCGATCTCACTGTCCAGGATTATTTCGGAGTTTCCAGTACCTTTAAATTCCTGGAAAATTACTTCATCCATACGGGAACCTGTGTCTTTTAAAATAGTAGCTATGATCGTGCAGGAACCGCCATTCTCAATGTTTCTGGCCATACCGAATAATTTGCGTGGCAGTTCCAGTGCTCCTGAGGCCAAACCCCCGGACATGATCCGATTATTAAAGTGACGATCATTTATATTGTAAGCACGTCCCATCCTGGTAAGACTGTCGATCAATATCACGATGTTATTACCGCATTCC
>JAGLWO010000621.1 GCA_023133395.1 Candidatus Cloacimonadota bacterium
AAAGTCTATTGTTTTGGTGGTGTTTTTACTGGCAGTGTTATTTCGCTTTGTTATTTCAGGAATGTATTCGGGATTTATTGGTATTATCATGCTATGTATATTATGTATCGGATTGTTGATCTATTTAATAACTAAAGGGGTAAATCTGTAATAAACATAAGTAAGATAGTAGACTTGTAAAGTGAGCGCTATATAAACAGATATATCTATGAAAATAATTTTAAGTAGAAAAGGCTTTGACTCAGAGAATGGTGGTTACCCAAGTCCGATTTTACCTGATGGTAGATTGATATCCCTACCAATACCTACATTTGGTAATCAATCACAGATAACATATTCAAAGTTACATTTAGAGGGATTCGATTCCTATTTTCACTTAATGTCATCACTGAAACCAAGGATTTATATAAACGGCAAAAAACATCCTTTTACACAAAAAACTTTCAGTCATTTTGATCCTGAACTCACACCGCATACTTTAAAAAGAAATTCCGAATGGAGAGGTTTGTTTGGTCAGGTGTGCGCTGCTCAAAAGCATTTGGAAAACTGTAAAATTAAAAAGGGAGATATTTTCCTGTTTTTTGGATGGTTCAAAGCTACAAAGAATCAAAACGGTAAGATCATTTTTGATAACAAATCACCTGACCTACATATTATTTTTGGCTATTTGGAAATAGATAATATCTATCATAAGAAAAATGTGCGTGAGTTTCCAATCTGGATGAAACCGCATCCACATACTCAAACATATTACAATTCAAGTAATAATACAATATACGAAGCATCGGACAATCTGTCATTCGCTCCAAATTTAAAAGGTTCCGGAATATTTGACTATGATGAGAGATTAGTCCTGACCAAAAAAGGATGTAGCAGATCTAAGTGGAAGCTTCCTGAATTTTTCAAAAATGTATCAATAAGCTACCATTCTAAAAACAATTGGAAAAAAGATTATTTTCAGTCGGCAAAAATAGGCCAAGAGTTTGTAGTTGCTTCAAATAAAGATATTACAAATTGGGTATATGATTTAATCCGTAATTGCAAGAAGTAGAAATAAAATCATTTATATAGCAGGTGCTCTGTATACAGATAGATTTTACTTGCATTATTTATAGCCATTTAAAAAATTCAAAACCGAAAATTAATTGTATCTAAGAAAATAGGAGAAATAAAAAATGAATTTAGAAATAATTCAAAATTGGCTGCATATAAATTATTCTTATGCTCAGTTAGTTGGTTTTGCCGGTGTTTTTATTGCTGCAATTTTAATCTATCTAATTGCAAAGTTTGTAATCCTGTTTATAATTAAAAAATTAATTAAAAAAACAAGAACCAAATGGGATGATGCACTAATCGAACATAAACTTTTTAAAAAATTTATTCTACTTATTCCTCTTTTAATAATCTATTCTTCGACCAATTTCTATCCTTCTGTTAGAATTTTCATCCAGAGAATTACCATGGCATTTATGGTCTGGATAATTGTAGATTCCATTTCCGCATTTCTGAAAGTTGTTAATACGATCTATTCCACATTTGAAAGGTCAAAAGAACGACCGATAAAAGGATATCTTCAAATTGTGGGAATATTCTTCTTCATAATTGGTGGTATTATTATTATAGCTGTTCTTCTGGGAAAATCACCCTGGATACTGGTGAGTGGTCTGGGAGCAATGACAGCTGTTCTGCTTCTCATTTTCAAAGATACAATACTTTCCCTGATCGCCAGCCTGCAAATCACTTTCAATGATCTGATCCAGATCGGGGACTGGCTGGAAGTACCCCAGTACAACGCAGACGGAGATGTCATCGATATTGCACTTCATACCATAAAAATTCAAAACTGGGATAAAACCATATCCGTAATTCCCACACATAAACTGATAGATGGAACTTTTAAGAACTGGCGTGGAATGATCCGCTTAGGCGGAAGAAGGATCAAAAGAGCAATAAATATCGATATTTCGACAATCCGATTTTGTGATGAAGAAATGCTGAAAAAATTCGAGAAATTTCAACTTATCAAAAATTATTTAGAATTAAAAGAAAAGGAAATCGCTGAATATAATATTGAGC
>JAGLWO010000622.1 GCA_023133395.1 Candidatus Cloacimonadota bacterium
AATAGTTTAAAAAGAGTAGGTGTGAATTTTGAAAGTGAAAAAATCGAGATAGAAAATAAATTAAATGGAGCTAAATTCCTGATTACGGGAACCTTGAAAAACTACAGCAGGAACGACATAAAAGAGCTTATAGAAAAAAATGGAGGTAAGGTTATTTCTGCAGTAAGTAGTAATTTAGATTATCTAATTGTTGGAGAAAATCCCGGGTCAAAAGTTAAAAAAGCAAAAGCAATTGAAAGCATAAAATTAATTTCTGAAGATGATTTTTTAAAGATGATTGGAAGTTTCAAATCAAAATGAAAATATTAGAAGTCTATATCTTAAAAGAAAATTTCAAGCCGTTTTTGGTTTCACTGGTTGTAACAACTTTCGTTATGCTACTCGATAAGATCATCGATCTTCTAAATCTTATCATAGATAAAAATCTTGATATTGCAATGATTGCTTCCATATTCGGACTAAGTTTGCCATTTATGCTGGCTCTCACAGTTCCAATGGCAGTTTTACTTGCTTCTATAATGTCTTTTGGAAGACTTTCAATAGATAATGAACTGGTGGCTTTTAAATCCTGCGGTATAAACATATACACTTTGATGAGACCAACTGTGATAGCTGCACTTCTGTTATCTTTCTTTATGGTTTATTTTAATAATGCAATTCTTCCTGAAACAAACCATATGCTGAAAAACCTGATGATTAGAGCTCATTACAGAAAACCTGTAACATCGATTATTCCTGGAACTTTTAATACGATGAAAAATTATACTATCTATGCCAAGGATAGAATAGGTGAAGAATTGTATGGGATAATCATTTACAGCAGGGAAAGCACAAAGTTTCCACAGACTATCTCTGCTGAAAGAGGTAAAATTCTTCTTTCACATGGAGGTAACAGTCTGAAAGCAGTCCTTTATAATGGACAAATGCACGAACGTGACCCGAAAAATCCACAAAAATACCAGATAAGTGAATTCCGCAAATTTACTCTAAATCTACCGGATCTGGGTTATAAGATAAATGAAAGAGGTACTGATTACAGGGGTGATAGGGAATTAAGTTCCAAAGCAATGCTCGAAATCATTGAAAATAAACGTTCTGAAATCTTTTCTGTACAAGATGAGGTGTCAAAAATTATAACAAAAATTGAGAACCTTAAAATGGACTCTTTACGGGTAATAAAGAAAAAGGAACTCAAGAAAAATTATAATAAACTTAACTTGAGAAAGGATAAGATAAAAACTTTGAGGGCAGATATTCGAAAATATCAGGTGGAAGTACATAAAAAATATGCAATTGCCTTTGCATGTCTTATTTTTGTTCTTATCGGTGCTCCTATCGGGATGATGACAAGAACAAGTGGCGTGGGAATGGCTTTTTCGGTTAGTGCGATTGTTTTCCTGATTTATTATGGCTCATTAACCCTGGGTGAGGAACTTGCAGATAGAGGTGTTATTTCACCGTTCATTGCTATGTGGATATCCAATATTATCTTTTGTATTATTGGAATTTATTTAGTTGTTATATCGGTCAAAGAAATGAAATTTATAGATCTTAACAAAGTTAAAGTGAAGATATTAAAATTATTGAGTATTAAATGAGAATATTAGATAAATACATATTGCGGGAATATATTAAAACTCTTCTGATTATAATTTTTTCCTTTTCAGTGTTATTTCTAATTGTTGATATTTCCGACAGGCTCCCCAATCTTTTACGCAAAGATGCACCCATTGATGCAATGATGACATATTTCTTACTTCGGATTCCTTATCTGATATTGCTTTCGTCACC
>JAGLWO010000623.1 GCA_023133395.1 Candidatus Cloacimonadota bacterium
TCTTAGGTTCTGGGACAGCCCCGGGCTTTTAGGATGAGACAAACATATTTTCAACCTTTGCGAAGGTCAAGACCTATTTGCTTTAATCAACCATCATTTAACCATACCAGTTGAATAAAAAAGGATTCAACAGCATAAATTCGGAAGATCCCGAGTCTCGACTCGTAAATTTACCCTGTAGGGAAGAATGACCGTATCGGGGGAATGACGAGTCGAAACAACCCTCTGCTTCAAGTCGTCGTCTCCGGCATCCGTCAAAAGCCGGAGTAAACACTGACGGATACTTATTCATCCTTCGCAGTATGCTACGGAGAACGGACGACTCGAAACTACTTGAGCAGCAACATTTTTTTCATTGCTTTTTCTTTACCGGTAGAAAGCTTGTAGAAGTAAATTCCCGATGAAACTGCTTTATTGTTACTGTCTTTTCCATTCCACACTACAGAATGAGTTCCTTTTGCAAGATTACCAGCTAATAATGTCTTTATCTTTTGTCCTTTGATGTTGTAAATAGTAATTTTTACTTTTGAATCTTGGGGAAGATCGAACGAAATAGTGGTTTCAGGATTGAACGGGTTGGGATAGTTATTCGATGTCAGTTTCACTAATGTAGGATTTTCAAGGGATAAAATATCATTTAATTCAAGTTCCAGATCGGTGAGCATTATCATAAATTCCGTAAAATCTTTTGGTTGTACCGAACAAAAAGATAAACCACGATCTGTCTGATTTTGTTCCTGTGCTTTCAGGTAATAATATCCCTCATCTATTGTTGCAAAAATAAGTTCTTCAGCAGAAGGAGGATCATTAATAATAGATTCAAACCTGGTAAGAGCTTCTGTATAATTTTGTTCCTGGGCATAAGTTTGCGAAATAATATTATACATCACCTGTTCTTGAAATTCGGTTAAGGAAAGCTCTTCTACATAATTTCTGAGTTCAACATAATCATTGCCAGTAAATTTTTCCAAGAATAAAAGCCATTGAAGAGAGCAGGAAACAAAATAATCTTCATCAGGATAATCTGATATCAGATTCTTCAAATCGATTTTTGCATCTTCATAATTTCCTGCAATAATTTTACTTTGTGCCGTATCATAAGCAGCGCGGGGATCATGTGGAAGTTCAATGAATATAAATGTATTGTCTCCAGGAAAAAATCTGTCTGTAAAACCCGGGTCACTTGAGTTCGGAAAGAAATTACCCCACACCGGAATTCGCAGCATTTCGGGTTCCCAGGCTCCTGCCCACAGAAGATAATGGTCGGAATCTCCACCATCAACCTCATCATATATGGTATTCATGCCTTGTGTATAGTTTATAGGATCGTCTTTGTACATAAGTGGAAAAGCTTCATAAGTAGCTAATATCTCCACACCGTTATTAGATCCATATAATGGATTACCATTATTCTGAATCGTACAATCTTTTAGTTTGGGACTTGCATTATGAAATGACATTATGCCATGACAACGGTTCATTTCTATCAAACAATTATCCAGATATACAGGAGCATGATAAAAATATGCTCCGTAATAATTATTTTCATAGATATTTGTATTGATAATATTGGATTGACCATTATTGTTTGGATAATAAATAACCAGCCCGTCGCCGTTGTTATTACTAATATCGCAGTTTTCGATAGAACTATATGAACCGAAAGCAATTAAAGGAGTTGCTGTATTCTGGCTGATATCACATCTAAATCCATGTTCTCCTTTGAATTTATATGAAAATAGTTCTTTTACAACTATTTGACCGGAATTAGTGAAATTACAATTATTCATTTCCACCCGCATATCTGCATCATTATCATAAAGATTTAGTTTATGTATATAAGAGAAATCACAGTTATTAAAAGTGGATATTGGTAGATAATAATAATTTTTATAAGTAATCCCTTCCCAACATGTAGGTAGATTTGAGGAGGTAATAGTAACCCTTTCTTCAGAAGTTCCATTAATATCGAGATAGCTTCCGTCCTGAACTATGATACGGTCTCCAGGTACGTATCCAATCTCAGAAGGATAAGTAGCAGGTGTATTACCAAGAACAATTGCTCCTGCCTCTATCTGGAATATCGAATTATCAATAAATTCTACAGAGCTTCCATTTCTTAAATCCAAAGTACCTTCAAGTATAATTTGACTACCCTCTAATACAAAAAGATTGGAGCTTTCAAGTATTAAATTTCCATAAATCCATAATGTTGAGTTATTATTTATTTGTAATACATCATTAACAATTAAAGTTCCATATACATCATTAATTAAACCGTTTTCAATATAGAGATGATCGAGTTCTACTGTTTGCCCGGCAGGAATATTCATAGCTTCTTGCTGCCTGTTTTTGCCTGTAGTGAAGAAAATAGCCATTTCATCTTCCAGTTCTTTGGCTGCGTCAGGATAAATATTGTAATATGTATATTGTAATCCAATCGACTGAGTATGATCTTCTAAGCCAATACTGGAGTAGCAAGATTCATCGTCTGGTGAATCATTATCAATTACTTTATATTGAACTTTTATCAATCCGTCAGATGACAGAGTAGGATAATAGGCATGATCAAATAAAATTACCTGGAAAGTTTCTTCAGCTTGTGAATCACTATTTTTAAAATTATTCCATTCAATGATAAATCTATGATACATATCATCATAAAAATAACTTGCGTTACTTGTACCATCGATATAATCCAACTCATCCCAGAAAGCTGCAATCATTGGACTTGGTCCTAATGGTCCCGGAAGTGGAGAATTATAGAAAGCTTCTTCTTCTTGAACTCCGAAACTAATCCAACCTGCAGATGAAACTGTTAACTTATCATCATATTCGATTCCATAGAATGTAAAATTAAAAGGAAGATCAATAACCTGATTGAAAGCTCCCAGATCATTATTTCCCGGTTCTTGGTTTATTTCAGACAATGGTTTACCAATATCGTTAATATCTATCCAATCATAAATAGGAACATCATCATATCCGATATCCCCATCATCATAACATAAATAACCATAGGTATCAGGTCCCAATGGATCATCTACATCTGGAGAGCCAACAACAAGAGGGATGTTAAGACACTTGAATAATGTTTGATATGTTAAATCCAGGTAAATCTCTAATGTTAGATTGAATATAGCACCCGGTAAAACTTGATTGTCAGCAGTAATGGTGTAATAATCACTTGTTACACCAATGTCACCTGACTCTATAGGAGTATAATAACCATATTCATCATCTATTGTTAAATCTTCATAATTGCCAACTAACTTAGTATAAAAATCAGGCGTGGTAATTTCTCCTGTATTTTGTAATGACATT
>JAGLWO010000624.1 GCA_023133395.1 Candidatus Cloacimonadota bacterium
ATTGAAACACGTGTATCAGGAAGCAGGCATGGACTCAGAGTTGCTGGAATAAACGTGGTTATAAACAGAACAAGAAATAATTTTGACCGGGTAACCAAACTTCTTATTAAAGGAGAACCCTGGAAAGCTGATGAAATTTATAGAATCGCTACAACTGATTTCTTATTACAGGGAAATGCAGGTCTGGCTATGTTAACCAAGGTCCCCGAATCCCAGATTACACATTATGAGCAGAGTTTAAGAGATGCAATTGTAGAATATATCAGAAGTAATTCTCCTGTGAGTACTCGAATTGACGATCGTTGGAAAAGAGACGATAAAAGCAAAATTACACCTGAACTTCAGGAAGAATTAAATAAATTTAAATAAAAATAATAAAATAATTAAATAAATTCGTTGACGTATGAATTAATTTTTTTTTACTTGTCTCAGATTTCGAGCGATTTTAGTATATATTATTAATGACGTAGGATTTTAAAAATCAGGAATGGAAACGTTCTAATTGCTATTTGAGTGTATAATTAAATCATTCTGAGGAGATTCAATTTGAATGAAATAGGAAGACTGGATGGTCAGGATAGAAAGGAACTGAATTCTATTCTCGAAGTTATTTTTAAATTACTTAATAAGAACAGAATTAAACAAGCAGAGAAAAGGATTATTGAAATTTCAAAAACCCCTAACTACTTCATTCGGGAATACATGGGTAAAAAATTAGCTGAATATGAAGATATCGACAAAGTTAAGGAAATCGTTGAACATATGATCAAGCATAAGATCTATGGAGTACGTGCTACTGCTTTGTTCTTTCAATATAATATTAATAATGAAGACCCGAAGAAAATTTTTGAAATTCTGGAAAGTACTTTCGATAGTGTTCCCTGGGAAGTTGAAAGCATCATAAATAATATGTGGAAAAAATATCCTGAATTGATGAAGGAAAAAATGAGCTTCTGGCTCGAATCTGATAACCCACATAAAAAGGCACTTTCTTTCCATGGAATGGAAAATATAGCTTATTCAGACCCAAACTTTATCATGGATTTTATCTCCAAAGCAATTGATGATGAAGCAATGGAAGTTCAGAAGAAGATAACTCATATTCTTACCCAGGTGGCGCGAGTTAATCCTGTGATTGTTTATCCATATATCCACGAATGGCTTTCAAATGCCAGTGATAAACGAATTAAAACTATCTGGGTTTCAATGAAAAAACTCGCAAACATTGTTAATCAAAGAAACCGTGGAGATAAGTCTGAAGAATTTATTCTTCTTACACAACAAACTATTAACGACTGGAAAAGTGACGAAAGTGAAAAAGTCTCTCAAATGGGAGAAAGACTCTCACGAATCATAAGAAGATAACAATTAACTTTCTATTACAGGTAATAAAATGAAGAAAAATCTTCATATCAAGATATTGGTTCTGATTATTGCTATTCTGCTCTGGATGCTGCAAGTCCTCTTAAAAACTCATGAACAAAGTATTTTAGTTCCCATAAAATTGATCAATACTCCTTCAGAACTTGTATTGGAAGAAGATGAACTTTCAAAAGTCAGTGTTCAAATTAAAGCAAAAGGAACGGATATTCTTTATTTGAAACTTTCTAAAATTTTCTTTGAAATTGATGCTGAAAAATTTAAGTATGGGAAAAATCGACTGAAAATATCTGAAAAAAATCTTACTTATTCCAATCGAGTCCTGCTCCAAATACTGAAAATAGATATAAGTAAGAACCTTTATGTTAATATGGACAAACTGGTTGAAAAGA
>JAGLWO010000625.1 GCA_023133395.1 Candidatus Cloacimonadota bacterium
TCACCAAACAAAAAAATAGAGATAGTAGTTAAATATTTAACACGCGGAGATGTAGATAAGCATGGCATCAGCGATAAATCTCTGATATTTTCATTTGGTATAACAGGGTTTGATATTTTTAAAAAGAGACCAAAAAAAATAGAACATAGGGATATCCCGAAAGAAGATCGCAGGTAATTCATGAAATATACCTGGAATTATTGCGGGAGTAATAATCGTTCTATATTTGAACAGATAAGACATAACAGGAATATTACCGATTCCTTCATTTATACCTCTCTTGCCGATATTCCCGATGTTTCTTTAATGAAAGACCTTGATAAAGCCTCGAATCGTATAATTGATGCTATCCATAAAAAAGAAAAGATAATTATCTACGGTCATGATGATATTGATGGTATTACTTCCACTTATATTTTATTTGATTTCCTGGAAAAAATGGGTTCCCAAAATCATTATTATTACATTCCAAACCGGATGATTGAAAGCCACGGGATACATAAAAAATTTATAGAGAAAGCAAAATGCGAAAAGTATGATCTTCTAATAACGGTTGATGGCGGAATATCTTCTTATAAAGCTGTTGCAGACATTCAGAAAAGTGGTTGTGATGTAATAATTACCGATCATCATTTAATACAGGAAGAAACAATTCCTGATGCCTATGCTGTTATTAACCCGAAGCAAAAAGATTGTAATTACCCATTTGATATGCTTGCAGGTGTCGGGATAACATATTTTCTGATTTGTAAACTTGCAGAAAAGTTAAATAGTAAGCTTAATAGAGATTATCTTTTCTGGGTTGCTGTTGGAACTATTGCCGATAAAGTTCCTCTTAACGGGGTGAATAGAGTCTTAGTAAAAGAAGTACTTGATAACTGGTTTACTTTTAATGATAAAAATTTGGAGAAATTAAAACCGTATCTCTGGCCTGCTTTGAGCCACTATAATAGAATGGGTTCTCTTAAATATATAATTAAATTACTCTCTAGTGGCAGGCAATCAGATGGAAAAAATTTAACAATGAAATTTTTACTTACCCGGGAAAACGAAAAAGAATTAATTATACAAAAGTTAATAGCCAGACAAAAAGAACAAGAAGTAAAACTGAAAGAGCTACATAAACACCTGAAAAAAATAATGCCTGAGAAAGTTGAAAATTGCTTTATCTACTATGATTTTGGCAATGATATTTCTTTCGATTTTTTAGGATATTGTGCAGCTCAGGTTACTAAAGTCCATAAAATACCGGCTGTTTTTTTGAAAGATAAAAAAGGTATTGTAATTGGAGAAGCACGTTGTGCAGAAGGTTCTAATCTTGTTGACGCATTCGCTTTTTGTAAAGAACATTTAATCCAGTTCGGTGGACATGCCCAGGCAGCAGGATTTACAGCCAAGAAAGATGATATTCATGGTTTTGAACAGAAATTCGAAGAGTATATAGAACAAAACAAGGATACCATTAATGATAATAGAAAAATTAACATTGATGCTGTTTTCACCATAGACGAATTCGATAAATTTGATGAGTATCTTCAGCTGGATTATCATGCTCTTCAACCTTTTGGAAAGGGAAATCCTAATCCACATTTTCTGCTTAAGAACTATCTTCCTGAAAGGGACTCTCAAAGGATCAGGGTAAAAAGTTCAGAATACTATCTGGAACCGGATGAATACTATCATCTTGTGTTCAAATTAAAAGGTACTTCTTTCAAGCTGGTAGATCACAGGAAGGCAAATTATTTGTTATAAACACTGGGAAAAAATATGAAAATTAACAGGGAACTTTGCGATATATGTGGAACCTGTGTGGCAGTGTGTCCGGTTGATGCAATAATTGTATCAGAGTTTTTTGTAGAAATTGATAACGAAATTTGTACGAACTGCTTGAATTGCTTAAAGGTCTGCCCCATCAAAGCTATTGAGGAAAGCGAATAATGGTTAAAGATAAATATGATGTGGTAGTAATTGGAGCAGGACCAGCTGGTAGTGTTACCTCCAGATTTGCTGCTGAGAATGGTGCTTCAGTTCTTATGCTGGAAAGAGATCGTGAACCTGGAATACCGGTTCGTTGTGCAGAGGGAGTATCTCATAGGGGAATTGCACCGTTCATTGAAATAGATAAGCGCTGGATAGCCAACCAGATCGATGTAGCAAAACTTCATGCACCCAACGGGGAATCAGCTTATATGTATAACAATGGAACTGGTTATGTGCTTGAAAGAAGGATTTTTGATACAGTTCTTTGTGATCTTGCTGTTAAACGTGGAGTTCATCTTGTTACTAAAGCAGATGCCCTGGATTCTGTATGGGATAATAATAAGATTGCTGGCATTAAGTATAAATATTTTGGTGAAATCAGGACTGTATAGTGTGATATGGTCATTGGTGCTGACGG
>JAGLWO010000626.1 GCA_023133395.1 Candidatus Cloacimonadota bacterium
AAGGAAGCTGATAAAATTGCTGAGAAATTAAAAAGACGAATTTTCCAATCCAACGTCGAACTCAGCAAAAAACTTCACATGACACGTTTTGTAACCAGCGTGGAAAAGGTTTCTGATTATGCTGAAGATGTCTGTGATCGACTATCAATTTGCGTAATAAAAAGGCAGATCTAAAGGTAACTTAATAATGATATTAGTATTCCTTTCCAGTGGTTTATTTCTGGGTTGGTCGCTGGGTGCTAATGACACAGCCAATATTTTTGGAACTGCAGTCGGAACAAAGATGATCAAGTTCAAGATGGCTGCAATTATTGCAACTATCTTTGTGATTCTGGGTGCAGTTATTGAGGGTAGTGGCGCCTCACATACACTTGGAAAGTTAGGGTCTATAAATGCTCTTGCTGGTGCATTTATTGTGTCTCTGGCTGCAGCTCTCACTGTTACAGCTATGACGAAACTCAAACTTCCGGTCTCTACATCACAGGCTATTGTTGGAGGTATCATAGGTTGGAATTTTTTTACAGGTTTCGAAACGAATTATCATTCATTAACAAAGATTGTTACAACCTGGGTTTTGTGTCCGGTCTTAGCAGCGATTTTTGCTCTGATACTATATAATGTTTTCAAGTTTTTCCTAGGAAAAGTTAAAATTCATCTTCTGGAAATGGATTCTTACACACGCATGGGATTGATATTAGCAGGAGCCTTTGGTGCTTATAGTTTGGGAGCGAATAATATTGCCAATGTAATGGGTGTTTTTGTTTCTTCTTCTCCTTTCAAGGATATAAATTTTGGGAATATCTTTGCTCTCACAGGTATCCAGCAACTTTTTCTTATTGGTGCAATAGCAATAGGTGTGGGTATTTTTTCTTATTCCCATAAAGTTATTAAAACAGTTGGTAAGAGTCTGTTCAGACTTTCACCCATTACTGCATTAATAGTTGTAATTTCTGAATCTTTGGTTCTTTTTTTATTTGGTTCAACAGGATTGCGAAACCTGTTGGTTGCTCACAACCTTCCTGCAATACCTTTAGTGCCGGTTTCCAGTTCTCAAGCTGTAGTAGGTGCAATTCTTGGTATAGCTATAGCAAAAGGTGGGCGTAATATTCATTACAAAGTGCTTGGTAAAATATCTGTTGGTTGGATGATTACTCCAGTTATAACTGGGATAATAGCCTTTTTCGCACTTTTCTTTATACAGAATGTTTTTGATCAACAGGTTTATAAATCTGTTGAGTATTCACTTTCAAAACAGGTGATCGAGAAATTAAATGATGAAAATATTGCAACTGAAAATTTAACCGAACTGGAAATAAGGTATTTTAACAATTATAGAGAAATTAAAATTGCAATCAATAAACTCGGAACATTCAAACCAGTAGAAACAAAAACCATTGTAGAATATTCAAAAGTCGATAGTCTGAAAATCCCTGTTAGTCTTGAGGTTCTTAATGAAACTTTATTTAGTGAAGATCAATTTTCTGCACTCAGAAAAATTCAGGGGCAAACCTTTCAGCATAGATGGCAGCTTCAGGAAAACCTGTCCGAAATAACTGAAGAATGGGAGTTCAAAAAGGATGAGTTGAAAAATAAGTCTTACAATCAGAAATTAAAAGAAAAATACGATTATATATATAAAACCTTAAATTCTACAAAATAAAAAAGTCTCAAGTTCAAAGTAATATGAAACCTGAGACTTATTGAATAATAATTATACAGTCTAATTATTCATCTTCTTTCCCATACATTACCATTGTCTGAAGGTACAATCGTACAGCAAATTCACCCAGCATTGATTCGGGTGTAGGAGCAAGTCGAATTTCACCAAAAGGTTCGTAACCTTGTTCAATAAATTTATTAACCCTGTCTTCTAACTCTTTCACACTTTCACCGTAAGCTATTCGATAAGATATGATTTTTTTCATTTTTTCCTCTATATATTATTTTTTGAAATATACTCTAACAAATAATCTCTCACCAGGTGTTAAATTATTAGTAGCATCTTCATTATTATACAAAAGGATTTCGATTTTTGTGTAGGAATTAACTGTTTCAAATTTTGTTGATAACGAACTTACACGATCCATTACCGGTGAAACTGATTCAATTTTACCATAGACCTTTTTTTCATTGGTACAGTAAACTTTAACCTTCATCCCTTTTTTAATCTTCTGTCGACTGAAAGAATTCCCAAATGCAATGATCCACATCTTGCCAACGTTAGAAAGCTCGGCGACTTGGTCTCCTTTCTTCACATTCTCACCCGAACTAAAATCCAATTTGGTGATATATCCAGCAGCAGGAGAATAAACATTCAGTGATTTTACTTCATCTTCCAGTTCATTGAGCTTACTGTTTATTTTTGCAAGTTCCACAATATACTTTTCAGCAATTAAAGAGACATTTTCTCTATAAAGTACTTTTTGTTGTTTAAAAAGTTCAATCTCACTTTTATTACTTCTAATTTCTTTATTAACCAATAGAAGATCATTCTGCAGATTTTGATAAGAGTTACTGATTTTCATATACTCTGATGTTCTTTCATTAAATTCTGATGAGCTGATTTTTTTTTGATCAAAAAGGTCTTTATAAACTTCATAATTTGCGTTAGCAGAATTAAATTTTTTGGAATAAATATCCAATTGATTCGAAATCTTTTCCTTGTCCAGGCTCAATTCTACTTGTTTGTTTTCTGATTTTAATAAATCTTCCTCAACATCAATCAGTTTCAGTTTCAGGTGGTCTCCCCTGGTTGCAGAATTAATTATTTCTTCATATTTTGATTTTTCATTCTTAAGATTTTTGATTTTTCTAAGAAGCTGTAGATTTTCCATTTCAAATATGAGCTGACCTTGTTGAACAGGTTCGTTTAGTACAACTTTATAATTAACAGCTATCCCGGAAGTCACAGAAGAGATGGCTAATTTTTCAGCTTTGACAAGAGCAGGTAATTTTTGTGATCTTGTTTCAATATAAAATGAAAAAGCAATAATAATAGCAATAATTATGAATGAAACAAACACAATATGTTTTGGAGTAATTTTGTCTTTTAATTCGATTATATCTATATTCATTTTTAATCTCTTATAAAATAATTAATTAAAAAAATTTCTCTATAAAGTTCCATTTTCGAAATCTCAAATTTTAATTCAGCTCTCTGGTTTTTTATGTATTCTTTTTTAAAAGTGATTTCTGGTGTAGTCCCGAGCATTGAAGGTTGAGACTGATATTTTTCATTGATAATATTATATTTTTCCGAATATAATTGTGATAACCTTTTAGTTATCTGATAGTTATTTGTAGCTCTTTTAAAAGAATTCAATTGTTTTATTTCAGATTGATAAAAAGAAAATTCGATCTCATATTTGCTCAGAAGGGCTTCACGTTCAAGGGCTTCTAAGAGCTTATATTTGCCGATAGTATTGCTAAAAATATTAAAAGGTAATGATAATTCAACTTCGAATTTAGGATATTTTTCAGTGATATCTCTTTCCCTTAGGTATTCTTCTTCTGAATCTTCTGTGATTTTCCAGTCTTGCAGTGTTGTTCGCTCAGTGTATGAAACTGATGCATTAATTTCTGGTAAGTAAAAATAATAACTGTTTCTTTTAATAACAGACAATACCTTTTTTAGCTGTTTTTTATAAGACTTAATGAGTTCTTCATTTCTTTGTTTAAAAATTGTAGTATCAACAGTTAAAGGAGTCTTTTGAATATAATTTTCAAATGATTCTAAGAATGATGGGATATATTTTTTAGATTCCAATTTTTGTTTTTCGAGAGTTTCATCCCATTTTGATAGAGCTCTTTTCTTTTTTGCAATATTTTCGAGATTTTTAATAAGATCTGAAGTTTTAATGACATTTCTGGAATATAATTCCTCCAGGATTTGATTCTCTCTATTTAAGATATCGAGTTCCATTTTTAATAATTCAATTTGCTTCTGAGCTTCAAATATTTTTATATGGTCATCAATAAGGTTATCCAATCTCTCAATTTTATAAAGTACCAGTTCCTGTTGAGCTTCGATAATATCAAGCCTGTATTCGATTAGATCATGAACATTATCCAAATCTTTTTGAAAGAAACATTT
>JAGLWO010000627.1 GCA_023133395.1 Candidatus Cloacimonadota bacterium
TGCCGGAGCAGATGAATATGTGTATATTACTCTCGATGTGGAAATAACTGGAGGAACAACACCTGTTAACCCTCGAGCAATTGCGGAATTTGAATCTATGGAAGGTGTTCTGGTTCGATATCCATTTGGAGTTCCTGTTTCGTTGATCGCTGAAATGTCGGAAGATGTGATGATTACAACCATCGTTGCTAATGCCGGTGAAGAAGCTACTGTAACCAGTACTTATGGTTCTAATGGTGTAAACATGTCAAACTGCAATTTCGAATATTCTCCGACAGATACATATTGGATCAGGGATTATGGTCCCTGGTGGGTTGAAGATGGCTCTGACGATGTTGCGATAACAGATTACACTTACAATCGTTCTCGTCCTAACGATAATGCTATTCCCGGTGAAATGGCAACTTTCCTGAGCGAAAATCTTTATTTAATGGGTTTGGAACATACCGGTGGAAATTATATGTGTGATGGAATGGGAATTGCAGCTTCTACGCAATTAGTCTGGGAAGAAAACTCTTCACTTTCTCATGCTGAAATCGATCAAATAGTGAATGATTACCTCGGAATCCAAACTTATCATGTTGTTCCCGACCCGAATGGAACATATATCGATCATATCGATTGCTGGGGAAAATTCCTCGATGTAGATAAATTATTAATCAGAGAAGTTCCTGCAAGCCACTCTCAATATGATGAAATAGAAGCTACTGTCGATTATTTTGAAACACAAACATCATCTTATGGAACTCCGTATGAGATCTATCGTGTTTATACTCCTAATGACGAACCCTATACAAATTCATTGATCCTGAATGACAAAGTATTCGTGCCGACTATGAGTTCATCCTGGGATGATGATGCGATCGCTCTTTATGAATCTGCAATGCCCGGTTATGAAGTCCTCGGATTTTATTATTCAAGCTGGCAATCTACGGATGCCCTTCATTGCCGATTAAGAGGAACTGCCAATAGGGAAATGTTATATATAAATCATATCCCAATTTCAGGTACTGTCTTAAATAGAGCAGATTACGAAATTAATGCGACAATTGTTCCTTACAGCGGACAACCCGTTTATAATGATTCTCTACTCGTTTACTACAAGGTTGATGGCGGAGTTTATACTTCTGTTCCGATGATTTCGACGGGTGGAAATAATTACCAGGGAATTATCCCTGAACAAGCAGGCGGAAGCCAAATCGATTATTATATTCATGCTGAAGACCAGTCGGGTCAAAGTGCGAATCATCCACTTATCGGTGCTTTCGATCCTCATATTTTTAATGTATCAGGTCAACCCGGAGCTCCAGTAAATGTTCAGATCCAGATAGTTAGTGGTAATGTTCAACTCAGTTGGGATGCAGTAACCGGAGCAACTTCATACAACATATATTCATCAGATTACCCCGATTCAGGATTTACACTGGAAGCCAGCAGTATCACAGATACATTTTGGACAACAACTATACCTGGAGGTGTGAGTAAGAAGTTCTACCATGTGACTGCTGAGAATTAAAAAATTGGTTATAAGTTTTGTATAAATCCCACCAAATTTGGTGGGATTTATCAATTCTCATTTATATCGCAGTCAAAGAATTTTTATAGTATTTTTTCTTGATTTTCCTCATTATCCATTTTCACCAAGAAATACCCTGTTGTGCTAATAAAACCTGTGAATCTAAAAGTCCCAATCTTGCAGCCTGCTGAAAGCACTCTACCGCTTTACTGGTATTGCCTATCTTAATATAAACCCACCCCATATTGAAGTATGCTCTTTCATAATCAGGTTTGATTTCTATCGTTTTCTGATAGTATTCTATTGCTTTGTTATATTTGCCAATATCATCGTAAGCAGATCCCATATTGTGATATGAAACTTCAAAATCAGGTTCGAATTCTATCGCTTTCTGATAACATTCTATCGCTTTGTCATAGTTACCGATATTACGATAAGCATCTCCCATATTGTTATATGCATCTACAGTTCTATATTTGATTCCTATCACTTTCTGATAATATTCTATCGATTTCTGATAACATTCTTTTGCTTTGTCATAGTTACCGATAGTACTATAAGCATCCCCCATATTAAAGTATGCCTCTGCACAATCAGGTTTGATTTCTATCGCTTTCTGGTAGCATTCTATTGCTTCATTGATATTGCCCATAATTGCATAAGTATTCCCCATACTGTAGTATGCACTTACATAGTCAGGTTTGATTTCTATTGCTTTCTGATAGCATTCTATTGCCTCATTGTAATGACCCGAAAATCGATAAGCATTTCCCATACCGTTATAACATACTTCATGATCTGGTTTGACTTTTATCACTTTCTGAAAGTAAATAATAGCATTACTATATTCTTTATTGTTATAGGCATCCAAACCTTTCACATACCAATCTGTTACAGCAGACGGATTGCTGCTTTGGTCAAATTTGTTTTCCATCACTATCCCCATATATTAGTTCCGTTCGTTTCTTTGTTTGCAGACTTTTTTATTTTTTCTATCAATAACTTCCTGTCAACAACTTTCATACTTTCTGTTTCTTTATCTTTTAAGCTTTAATGAAGTAGGTTTACCTTGACATCTATCTCTTTACATTTATTTTTTATATGTGTTCTAATCATAAAGCCGTTACTTTTTTTCAAAACTACATTTTTAAGTTGGTAACGGTTCACCTTTTTAGAATTTTAGTTGACTAAATCTAATATTTATTAGAAAAAAAAATTATGAAAATAATTTGGATTTTTTCAATATTTCTCTGTTTTTTTTATAATGCTTTTGCTCAAACTATTATAGCAGATAGTCTATATGGACAGGAACTGCTCAATTATATCATTAATAACTATAAAACATCTACAACACTTGGTTATACGGCTTGCAGAGATACTATGTACGCAGTGATAGATTTACAGGAAGGAAATCAACTGTCTTGTATTTATTCAGATTATACTATAACGCTTGATTTATCTCAAGACCCATCAATGGATGCATATAGCAAAGGAATAAACTGTGAACATACGTTTCCACAAAGTTATGGTGCTGGTAGTGAACCGCAGAAAAGCGATATGCATTACCTATTCCCCTGTAAAAGTAACGTGAATTCTTCCAGAGGAAATGATCCTTTCGGTGAAATCCCTGACGAAAATACTGATAGATGGTACTGGAAGGATATCCTATTATTAACTGTACCTGCTGATTCTGTAGATGAATATGCAGAAAAGGAAAATGACGATCCGGATAAATTTGAACCAAGAGAAGAAAATAAAGGTAACATAGCCAGAGCAATGTTTTATTTCGGTGCTATCTATAATGATGTTGCAGACAGTAGTTTTTTTGAGCAACAAAAGGATGTTCTCTTGCAGTGGCATTATTATGATCCTGTTGATTCGGTTGAATTTGAAAGGACATGGAAAATTGCAGCATATCAGGATAACTTACCGAATCCATTTGTAATTGACTCCACATTAGCAAGAAGAATCTGGTATTATCTCCCTTCTCCGGAAATTACAAGTATTTATATCCAGAACAACTCTATATTTATTGAATGGACTTCAGTAGAAGGAGCAACCTCTTATAAGGTTTATTATTCTGATGATCCATACACCGGTTTCGTAGAAGATACAACAGGAATATTTTATGGAACAAGCTGGAGTACATCAGTAATAAATGAAAAGAAGTTTTATTATATTACAGCAGTAAAATGATTATTCGAGCCAATTTTTACTAATGTTGGTTCAATCTTCCAGGTTGAACTACGCATTAAAACTCACCATCCTGGTGAGTACAATCCTGCCTACCAAGCCCCAGCTTGGTAACCAGGATAGCTGTTATTATGACTGTGACGGTCATTCTTAAGTGTTTCATTCAATCGAGACGATTGA
>JAGLWO010000628.1 GCA_023133395.1 Candidatus Cloacimonadota bacterium
AAGCACCACTGTTGATGGCATTATTGACCATTGTGGCGTTACCACCAGTCCAACCTCCGAGTTCAGCAGGTGTAGCTGGAATATATCCCAGTCCATTGGGACCGAAAACATTTAATACAGTTGATGTATTTGTAGCTGTGGACCATGGGTCAACATTTGGATTACCACTGTAAATGGCATTTATCCGAACTTGGGTTTTACCCAGTTCATTAGCCCAGAAACCCCCAACAGATTCCGAACATATCTGGAACCAGCGTGAGGTTTGCCATCCAAGTGCAGTAATAGGGTGATCGTAGAAGTCCTGATTAGTGGGTGGAATTCGCTCATAATTCAAGACCTTTGTAACCATAGTCTCAAGGTGAGTTGGATTCTGAGCTGTCATCCGAGCAAAAATAATATCTGCCATCATATTGCCATTTACATCTGCATATATATTATCGGAAACACAGTAGCTATACGCAGGAGAGACAATTGTATTTCCTGTAGTTCCGTAATCAGCGAGCAGAAGAACAGCTACTGGAGCTGGATCCCAGTTTGCATAAGCATCATTAACATAATTTTCGATTGAAGTTGTAGTGTTTCCACCAACTTCTGTTATATTCTTAACAACTGTTGATATTCCTTGTTTTGTCCTGAAAACTTTAATTGAATCTGCCCAGGCAATAAAATCGGGATCATCAGGACAGATGATGAGATATTCTGCACCTTCACGGGTTCTAAAATCGATATTACTATAATCCATCTCAGGAAGTGATTGCTCGTTCAAAAGCATATCATGTAAGAGCGGATCCCACCATCTACTGCGCAAGCGGTCTTCGCCAAAGTGTCCATTCCCTCCAATGAAATTAACTTCTACCTGAATATCGCGATAAACGAGTAACTCTTTAGTAACAGGATTGTATTGGAAAGGAGTAATTCCGAGCATCACGACATCCACTCCCCGAATTTGGGTCTGCTCTCCAAGCTGGATGGGATTAGCTGGATAGAACTCATTCCTGGAATAAATTGCTTCATCTTTATTGAATTCAAGCGGTCCTGTTTCAGTATCGAGAGGAATGCGTGGAGCAGGTGCCAGTTCGATATCAAATAAGGTTTCTGTGCGGGAAGAGATAATTTTGAGTTCTGCGTAAGCTCCCAGTGGAAGTGCGATAAAGCGTCCATTCCCGGGAAGGTTCGGTGCACCTTCGTCATTGGGAAGAAATACATCAGGCAGTAACACATTCTGCATATCCTCTTCATTTATCCTGGTATCTTCCAGAGTAAATTCTTTAATTGAAAAATTAACTTCAATACCTGAGTCACTACTCCGGGTTAAACCGAATCCGGCTTTATCCCAGCTATCGTCATATTTAATGACCTCTGAGTAAGCTGTGCAAGTGAAAACAAAGAAAATTAATACAAAAACATTCAGTAATTTTTTCATAATTATTCTCCTTTACCCCGTGTCCGGCAACTGCCGGATTACACAATTACACAGGGTGAATCGGGATTATTTCACCTGGGTTATATCTTTTTTTTATAAAATACAAACCAACATTTTTTTTCTTAAATATACTAATTTATGTCAAATATAAATTAACATATTTTTCCTATATTTATTATATATTTTAGATGCAATAATTATTCCAGTAAATAGTAATTGTTATTTGAAAAATGCAGAAAAATAAAATAAACAATAATTATTTGAATTCTTTTTATTTGACATTATTTTTGGAATTAATCCAATTAAAACATGAAAATTACCTTAAGTTAAGAGGGAGAATATGTTACCATTATCTATAGTTGTTTTTATTGGTGGGATATTATCTCTATTACTATCTTTTATGGGGTATTGTTAAATATCAATCTATTGGAGAGATTTATGAATATGAAGGATGTAAAGCTTCTTTGGGGTCGATCTGGTAATAGATGCGCAATCCAAGATTGTAGAATTGAACTATCAACATCAGGCGATCCAAGTATAATAGGTGAAATAGCACATATAATAGCCAAAAATAAAAATGGCTCTCGAGGAATTAACAAACTTGAATTGAATAAAAGAGATGAATATAATAATTTAATTTTATTGTGTCCCACACATCATACTATGATTGACAAAGATCCAAATCATTGGAATATTAAAAAATTACACGAAATTAAAGACAATCATGAGAAATGGGTTACGAAACAACTTTCAAATGAATCCTTCTCTTTATCTCCCATAGATAATACTACATTTTGTGAAAATAGATTAAAAGATTGGGAAGACTTCGCGAATAATCTTAGTTGGCTGACAATATCTATAACACCTCTCATTATTAATAATGATATAATAGATCCCATAAAAGAGTCAATCGTGAAATTAGTTAATAAAACAGAATTTCCTAAAAGATTTAGAATAAATCACTTTGACTCTATTTATCCACATAATACAAGACCTAATGAAAATGGATTAATAAATGAGTATATGACAGACATTGAAAATGGGATTAGTCATAGAATTCAATTATTTAGAAATGGTCATTTAGAATTATTAATTTGTTTAGAGAGAACTTCTAAATTCATTACTGAAGTCCATTATGAAAGAACACCAGATGAAATTCCTGGTATTAAAATATTCAGATATACTGACATAGTAGATTCTGTTGAATCATTATTAAAAACACTAATAAATATTTGGAATTTTGAATTGCCATTTAATAATATGCTCCTTACAAGTATGATTCTTAATACAAAACAATCAAAACTTTATTCGCATGAGAAAAGATTTGATAAAAAGGGAGTATTTGGAACTCTTGTTAAATTTCCAAATTTCAAATATGAAACAGTTATCGATAAAAAAATGAATATTGATTATATAATTGAGTTAGTATTAAAAAGAGTAGTTCAATCTTTTGGGCTTGTAATAGATAAAGTATATAATGATAAAGATTCTATTAATCGACCAGACCATCTATACAAGTTTATTAAATAGAGGTTCAAAATTTTTTAAAAAGATTTTAATTACAAAGGAGGCAAATAATTATGGAAATAGTATTAGCTGCATTTGCTGGTGCTTTTTTTTCATTCCTATTTGTAAAATTAGCTGAGAATTTTTCAAATATACATGACACTAAAAAGTTGCATTATTATAGTCTACTAAAGATTCAAACCATTTTAACTAATCATCTTGATGAAATTCCAGCAAATATTGAACAAGTTAATAGTATTATTAATATTGAGAAAGAAACGGAAAAAAATATTTTTATCACAGCGAATAAACCCTTGAGAATTGAATTTGATCAGAGTGTTATATTAAATCTTAAGAACAGTGATATTACCAATGAATTAATGTTATACATATGTAATTTAAGAAGATACAATGCCGTAATAACTAATACTAATGAAATACACAGCTTACTTAGAAATTCACTTATCCAAAAGATAATAGGTATTGATACTTATAAACGTAACTTTGAAGTCATTTCATCCACATTTAAGGATATTAATAACTTCCTTGAAGAATTGAATATTGATAGAAGAAGGATATTTTGTATGGTTCGAATTCGTATACAAAAAGATAAGACAAACATTTTTAAAAGTATTTTTCATAAACTTCCAGATACTAATGAAGATGATTTTAAAGATAAAGTAGCAGAGGAACTTAAAAAATTAGAAAAAAATAGCTAAAAATAAAGAAAAAATCAAAAAACCTTTATTAAGTCAAAAGAAAAACAATGTTGAGGTTTTAATTTGAAATTTAGTTTAAAATATAGATTAATAAGGATATAAAAAGTAAAAAATAGTTTATTCATTTTATTTATTTGGAGATTAAAGTGAAAACATATGAATTTATTCACTGTCCTAATTGTGATAAAACTCTTAGAATTCCCCATACGGATGAAACATTACAGATAACTTGTCCAATATGTGGAAAAGCTTTTTTATATAATGTCCAGCAAAAAACATTAAAAAATAAAAGTAAAAAACATAGTAAATTTTCAATAATTTGGATTCTTTTCATTATAATTATTATAATAGCAATAATTATTTGGATTAATCAAGTTGAAAGTCCTACAATAGCAAAAAGAAAAAAATCTAAAAGTAACTGGGTAACGATATCATATAATGAGTTAATAGATCGCTCAATCATTACACACAGTGGGGAAACTGTAGATCAAATAATACACAAAATTCCAACTTACACTGACGATATAAAAGGTTATGTGCAGCCATATTTAGAATCCTATTCTATATTGTGTCACGATGTTTTATTATCCACTACTGAACCAGACACTCTCCCTCTTGTGAATATCCTTACCCATTATCCTGTTGGTTCAGAGCAACCTGTATGGGTTGATTTATTTCGAGAAGGTCATTTTCAACTATACTATAATACTCATCTCATTAGAGTTTTCCTTAAAGGAACGGATGCTGAAAAAAGTTATAATAAATATCATTCAATAATTAGGCACCCAATTCGAGATGTTATTAATAGTAGTGATATCTCCGTTATAGCTATTGAAGTATATGTCTTTAATAATGATTATGCAGACATGGAAATCATTCTAAATACCGTACCGTATATTATCAGCAAATCTGAATTGGATCTGTCCCCAAGACATAAACCACTGGATTTATCAAGTATAAGTGATTTTCTTAATGAGGGAGTAATTTTAGAGGCAATTGAATTGGATAAAAAGAATAATCTGTATTTTTACGGTCGTAAATCTCCAAAGCAAACACTCGCAGGAAAACCTGTAAGCATTTCAGACCTTGCTGTGGTTTACAGATCGATTTTCCACTACGGAAACAATGCACCTTATATCAGTTTGGACAAACACGAAGACAATAGGTATGCAAAGGTAAATTTTGGAGGACATCTTGAGAACACCCATGTTGGTCATGTTGTATTGGAAGCAGATAAATTATTTAAAACCTTGAGTACAGGAATTGATCCAAATACACATAAACTTGTGAAATCACATATAACCAAACATGTACCAGGTTTTCTTACGGAGGATGAAAGACATTTACTTGAAAATTCTGATGAGAAGCATATGCAAATTCGATACTGGTTCTATCCTGACTCTATTGGAACAGTAACCGATGGTTCAATTGGCGCTGTTTTAACATACCAATTTTTGGCAGATGTTGAAAGAATGGACATAAAGATTAATGTAGATAATGCTGTAAGAGAGACAATTAAACATTTAAACAATAATTTCAGTAAGTATGAAAAGGCCAATAAAACATATAAAGAATTAAGTACAGTTGGCAGGATGATGGCTCTTATTAATTGGCTTAAGGGGATGAATATGGACGAAAGGATTGAGCTGGACGATTTGCTTTCTGTAAAAATTCCGGGATTTACCACTCCTCTCAAAACAAAAAAAATGTTAGCGGTAACTGCAATAACCTATTCTGGTAATTTATACTTAAGCAAAGATAATGTTAAAAAATACACTAAGGTTTATTATCTATCTCATTTACTTAATAATCAAAGTCCAACTGCAACAGATTATTCTTTACTTGAATTGGGTAAAAATTTTCTATCCAATATTGATATTTCAGAGAATGCTCCGTCGGAGTATAAGAAATTAAACACAACTATTGATTATTACGATAATATGATAAAATCAAATGAGTCCAAGTTGAAATCCCTTGAAAGAGAAATAGAACGAAAAAAATATTCACTTGATAGATACAGTTCGAGAGAAATTGATAAATATAATAAATTAATAAATAGATATAATAGCTTAGTTGAGAAGCAAAAATCATATACAAATATGTATAATTCAAAAATAAATGAAATGAGTAAGATAAATATTATTTCAGGAGGTTATTATTCTATTGGAGGTGGTATTAATCTCCATCCAAGCGAGTTTAAACGAATTTCAAGGAACAGGAATTCACCGAAAATACGGGATATCATGGATTTAAAAAGTAAGATGAAGATAGTTGGTAAAATCACCAAATCCGGTAATTGGATACGAAGTAATCCGGACATTGGAAAATCTAGGATTAATAAATTATTGGTGGAATCGTGGTCTTCGTCTACATATAAAAATGGGAAAATTAAATACAACCATCAATCGGTTAACGGGGATGTTGCGTCAGTAGTTATTGCATCAGATACAGGAGATTGGCAGTCCAAAATCTCTGTGAATGGATCCAATGATGTGGTTAGGTTTTCGAAGTCTGAAAACCTGCTTTATGTGTCTCATGAGGGATATGCTGTTAGTTTATATGGCAGACTATCACCAGACAGAAAACGAGTAGTATTTTCCCTTTATAATCACTAATCTTCAGTTTCTTTTAGGTTAGGCTTACTTTTTATCCAACCTTCTTTTTTAAGAGTTTCTTCTGATAATAGCTTTAAATGCTTAATCATTTTAATTTTTATATGTTCTGGATCAACTTTTATTTGTTTTATTGAAGGCAATAACAATATTCCAAATACAGTTGAATTATCTTTAATTTCAATTACTCTTTTAGGAATTATATCTTGCAATCCAAAATCATTTATTGAATACACATAATATTGCTCACCACTTTTTTCAATAACTTCAAAAGGTAAAATCTCTTTTAATCCAAACTCATTGACATTATATAGTTCAATTTTTCCATTAAATTGATTCTTTTCAATTATCATGGATGGTATAATATCTTTAAAGCCAAAATCGTTTACATAGTAAACATTAATACTACTATCAAACATATTTTCTTCTGCTACCTTATGTGGAAGGATGTCTTTTAACCCAAAATCATTAACACGATATACTTCCCAGGAACCATTATATTCATCACTTTCAATAATCTCCTCTGGATTTATGTTTTTAAAACCGAATTTATTAACAACGAATACTTCATAATCACCCGTCAAACTATTTTCATCGATTATTATCACTGGATTCAAACTTTTTAAACCATAGTTAACATCGTATATTTCTATTTGTTGTGTAAATAATATGTTTGTAAAATAATAAATAATAAGTAAAAAAGTGATTTTTTTAATAATACTCCCCCTTTATAACAAATTAAAAATTAAAAATTTATTATTATATTGTCAAATAATTTGATTCAAAAACTAATTAATGTTTGTTTTCAAAACCTGCTCACCACCTGCAGATATAATCTCATTTTATCTTTCGAATACCAGTGGTCCGAAACTTTGAACTGGAGTTCCATATTTTCCAGTAGATTGTATTTAACCAACATATAAGAATAAATACCATCACCTTGCAAAATGGAATTCTGCATTATACCGTCAACATTACTTTCGTACATATAATGCAGTACATCAGAATGATAGACTGCTATTTGAGCAATTATTTCAAAATCTTCAATAATCCACTTCAGTTGTTCGTAAGCTAATATTCCCTTTTCATATATCTTTTCATTTTGCAGGTATTCAGCTACCAGTTCACATCTGGTTTTAAGACAAATATTTCCAAGCATCTGCCACCAGTCAACACGCAGGATAGTGCGGTCGAAATCACGGATTTTTGCATGGTCCAGGCTGATGTATTTTTCTTTGCTTTTGTGCTGTAGAGTCACGCGCAGGCTGTTTGTTTTGAAGTGAGTTTCAAGCTGAATGAACTGCTCTGAGCCAACAGTCGGCATTTTTTCAAAGTATCTTGTTTCCGGGAAATTCCAGACATCAAAGTAACAGTTTATCTTGGTGCGTTTAAAGGGTAGAAGAGTTATTCCATAATACAATCCCACTTCGTCATCGAACCTGCTCTGAGTGGAAAAGGGATTTCCATGCCAGGTGGGGAAGTTCTTTTCATAATATCGGAAGAGTAAAAGATGCCTGAATTGGTTTTCACCGAATTTTGTACCGATAACTCCAGCAAATTTATCATCTGCAAAAGCGATCTCACCAAAACTCGGAAAATTATCTCTATTTAAGATGAAATTTGCACTGAAAGCCTGGTATTTATTGCTCCAATCAGGGTTTTTAAATTCGTGATCAAATTCAAATTGGGAGAAATTAACACCAAAAGAATTAGTCCCAAAATTAAAGTTCAACGCTGTTCCTAAAATGGTTTCCTTGACATTATCCTTTTTATCTTCATCGAGATGTAAACCACTTTGATTGAAGGAAGTGATTTTGTTATCGCTTAAATTGGCGCTGAGTTTGGTGGAAGAAAAGAAGGGAATAATACTGAAATTTCTGTAATTACACTGTACAGTTCCGCCCTCGAGTTCCCAGATCTCATAGGAGCTTGTATATGGTTTTATGGGAAAGGATTTTTTAACTGGAGTAGAAGTGGCAGCTCCACTTTTGGACATCCCGAGTTTGGGAGCAAAGATAATCCCCTGACCGAAAGCCAATCGGTATTTTCCAAGTACGGTGTGTTTTATAAATGAGTTACTTTTATATTCAACAAAATAAGAATAGAAATCGATCGGGTCGGTCTCTCCTTCATCTTTCTGGGTAAGAATTCCGAGCTTGAGGTCTTTGTATCCGCAGATGGTTCTCTGATAATATTTGAGGGTGGATTCAAAGTTGTCTTTGCTTTCACTATATTCTCCGCGAGTCCTCTGGTTCAGTTTGAGCCCGGGTTTTTCTCTAAAAACAATGTAATCTTTAATTTTCGAAATTGTGATCTCATTTATGCCAATATTGCGCAATTCTTTCCAGCCAGAGATCGGTTTTGTGTTCCTTGCTTTGATTATCTTTCCAATATCGAGTTCGGAAAGCCAGGGTAACTGTGTTAGTTCTATACTGGAGGCGTTGTTGATATTTAAAGGCAATTGTCTAAGACTCATAAGCGTTTCACTGAGTTCGGTGGGATGATATGTTCCGTCCTCTAAAGATAATATCGTTTCTTCGGCATCTTGGGCCAAAAGGAAGGTGAAAATAATAATAAATGCTAAAACTACTTTAATCTTTAATAGCATAACCAATCGAAATATAATGCGTGAGATCCAGATATTGATGGGTTCTAATACTATAGACCACATTCATTTTTGAAATATTAAATACAATTCCAATTCCCAGTCTATCCGGCTCATATTGGTAACTTACAAGTATGGACATCATTTTGAAAATATCATATCTACTGGCAAATTTGAAAGAGAAATCAAAGTCATCTTCTTTTTCAAACCCCAGGGCAAATTTACTGTCTTCCGATATTTCAAATGAAGTCTCCCACAGGTAAACAACAGGTAATTTAGCGTCCAAAAAGGAAGATTGAGAAACATTTCTGATCGATAATCCTGTAGTGATATTTTTATTTTTCCAGCTAAATCCCCAATCAACAATTAAGGAGCTATCTTTATGATAATTTTCTACTTTATTATATAGATACCGTAATCCGAGACCAATAGAATAAAATCTGTGTTTATAGCTCAATCCAAGGTTGCTGATGCTTTCTTTATAAAGGGGATGGTCAATTATTGAGTTTCCTAGGTAAAAACCCAAATCTTTGTAAGGCAACCCGGAGTGTAAGTTATAGAAAGGAATATCCTTTATCCTGAAAAGATAGGTGGCTGATGTTTCC
>JAGLWO010000629.1 GCA_023133395.1 Candidatus Cloacimonadota bacterium
ACATTAGCCCAGGTTTCTACATTATTTATATTTGTCGGTTTACCATAAAGTCCCTTTTGTACAGGGAAAGGTGGTCTTTGTCTTGGAACTCCTCTTTTACCTTCAATAGAAGCAATCAGAGCAGTTTCTTCACCGCAAACAAATGCTCCAGCTCCCTTTGCTATTTTTATATCAAAATCAAATCCGGAACCGAGTATATCTTTACCAAGCAAACCAAGTTCTCTTGCTTGATTTATTGCTATCGTTATATTCTCTACTGCAATCGGATATTCTTCTCTAACATAAATCCATCCTTCTTTTGCTCCAATAGCAAAAGCACCGATTATCATACCTTCCAACACACTATGGGGATTTCCTTCAAGCAAGCTTCTATCCATGTAGGCACCAGGATCTCCTTCATCTGCATTACAGATAACATATTTGATATCACCTTTTGCTTTTCTGCAGAATGACCATTTATAACCGGTGGGGAAACCTCCCCCTCCTCTACCTCTTAAACCAGACTGCTTTATAATATCTATTACTTCTTCAGGGGATATCTCGTTTAGAACTTTACTTAAAGCTTCATAACCTCCTACAGCCAGATAATCATCTATATTTTGTGGGTCGATTAATCCATTATTTCCAAAAATGATTCTTCGTTGTTTTTTATAAAAAAGAACATCCTTTTCGTATATTATCTTTTCTCCAGTAATCGGATCAATATAAAGTAAACGATCTATTAGTTTCTTTTTAAGAATTGTTTCCGACACAATTTCTTGCACATCTTCAATCTTAACTTTTGGATAGAATATACCTTCCGGGTGAATAACTACAATCGGACCTTGCTCACAAAATCCATGACATCCTGTTTTTCTGATAGCTACTTTTCCAGTTAAGTTCTTCTTTTTAATCTCATCTGAAAAAGCTTGGATTACTTTTTCAGAACCAAATGCATGGCAACCGGTTCCATTACATATTGTAATACAAGGTATATTAGAGGACCTTTCCTTTTTAATTCTAGTTCGCAGGTTATCAAGATTTCTCATTCCTTCTCCTTCTTAGAAATATTACTGAAAAATAATGGATAAGCTTTGTAGAAGGATAGAAGCTCATCTTCCAGATTTTCAAACTCAACCAGATGTTTTTTACATCCTCTTCGTGAACAAATCTGGATACAGCCTCCTGTAAAGGACTTAAAAATAACCATTGGAGCATTGCATTTATCACACAAGCGGTCTCCTCTTAAATCTGCATTACAATGTGGACAGAAGAATAATACAATTGCATCAAGAGGTAAATCAAATTCAGTGATAATTTTATAGCTTCCGTAAAGAGAACTTAAATATAAGAAGCCTGTTTTATCTTTCAATTTAACAGAGACTTTTACACTCGGATGATTATCAATTTTCTTTTCATCTGTCATTAGACTTTGACCGCAATATGGACATTTAACTTTTACTTGAATCATTTTCTTCTTCCCTCTCAAGTTCATTTCGACATTCGTTCAATAATGAAATTGACTTTTGAATTGTCATCTGTCCATGATATTCTCCATCTACTACAACAACAGGACCAAGTGCACAAGCACCAAGGCAATTAACTGTCTCAAGTGTAAAGTTCATATCAGGGGTAGTTTCTCCCGGTTCAATTCCCAGTTCTCTGGCAATTCTTTCTGCAATTCTCTGACCCCCTCTTACATGGCAAGCAGTTCCCAGACAGACAGTTATTATATACTTACCTTTTGGAGTAAGGCTGAAGGATTTATAGAAAGTTGCCACACCATAAACATCAATGAGAGGTATGTTCAGTTTCTGGGAAACTTCATCAAATATTTCTTCCGGAAGATAATTATAATAAGATTGAATATCCTGTAATACCGGTATCAGTGCATTACCATTCTTTTCTACACATTCTTCCACAACTTCTGCAACATTATTTATTTCCATGTGTCATAATCTCCTAATGAATTTCATAATAATGATTTTTCTTATTCTCGTTCCCACGATAACCATGCGGCATCGCGTGGAAGCCTTCTTTGGGAATGTAGTATTGAACTGAAAACTCTGTTCCTAAGATTCCCAAATATATGAAACAGGGTTTCAAATAAAATTGCATTACTAATCGGGGATTAGTAACGAGAAGGATCAAGCTGAACAGATTAAACAACACCCTGATCAAGCATTGCATCTGCAACCTTTAAAAAGCCAGCAATATTAGCACCTTTTACATAATCCACACAATTGCCTTCTTTCCCATATTCAACGCATTGGCAATGAATTGCTTTCATAATGCAGTGCAGTTTTTCATCCACTTCTTCCCGAGACCAATTGTATTTCAAACTATTCTGTGACATTTCAAGTCCGGAAACTGATACACCACCAGCATTAGCCGCTTTACCGGGTGCATATAACAGCTTATTATCCTGGAAAATTTTAATAGCTTCTGGAGTGCAGGGCATATTAGCTCCTTCAGTTATGCAGATACATCCATTCGAAACCAGTTGTTTTGCATCTTTCTCATCGAGCTCGTTTTGAATCGCACAGGGAAGTGCAATATTACATTTAACTTCCCAGGGTCTTTTACCGGGATGGAAGGGAACATTAAATTCATCAGCATAATCCTGAACCATATCTCTATTGCTTGCTCTCATCTCAAGTAAGAAATCAACTTTATCTCCTGTAATTCCATCCTTATCATAAATGTAGCCATCAGGTCCTGACAGAGTCACGACTTTTCCTTCTAATTCATTCACTTTTTGTACAGCGCCCCAGGTAACGTTACCAAAACCGGAAACTGTTACTATTTTCCCTTTAAAAGATTCTCCTTTTGTTTTGAGCATCTCTTCAGCGAAATAAACCACACCAAAACCTGTTGCTTCAGGACGAATCAGGCTTCCACCCCAATTTAAACCTTTGCCTGTAAGAACTCCTGTAAACTCATTCCTCAATTTCTTATACATACCAAATAAATAACCAATTTCCCTTCCACCAACACCTATGTCACCTGCCGGCACATCTGTATTTGGACCTATATGTCGGAAAAGCTCTGCCATAAAGGACTGGCAGAATCTCATAATTTCGTTTTCTGATTTTCCTTTGGGATCAAAATCAGAACCACCTTTTCCTCCGCCCATTGGAAGAGTGGTCAGACTATTTTTAAAAGTTTGCTCAAAACCAAGAAATTTCAGACCACTGAGTGTTACACTTGGATGGAAACGAAGTCCACCTTTGTATGGACCTATTGCACTATTGAATTCAACACGGAACCCACGATTTACTTGAACTTCACCACTATCACGAACCCATGGTACTCTAAACATAATCACGCGTTCAGGTTCAACCATTCTTTCTAAGATTTTAGCTTCCCTGTAACGAGGATTAGATTCATAAATTGGCCACACAGATTCAACAACTTCTCTTACTGCCTGCAAAAATTCTTCCTGTCCAGAATCCCTTGCTTCAACCTGTTGCATAAACTCGTTCATCCCCATTTGATAAAACCTCCACTTATTTTTAATTTAATTTGCGTGAAAAAATCGACTTCTCAATTATTTGTCAAATACTTATTTTTACCTATACTTTTTCTGTAATAAATAATCACTTTATCCGATATCAGCAACTAATTGATATCCTACTTTGAAATAGTTGCAAGTCCTTTCCTGCCATCCATTTTAACCACCACAGGTTGATCCATTCTTACATGAATAAAATAATTCGTTTTTTCTATAATATTTTGCTTATTAAGCCAGTCCCATGAAATAAAATCTGTACTTGAGCCATAAGGAATATGAAAATAACCAACATTCATAGCTACAAGATTGTGAAAGAAATGTGTACCTTGAGAAGCATCGACTATGAATCCATCAAAACTTGTTTCAATAATGATTTTTGCTTTATAAATATCTGCCCACTTAATCGGAATACCCAGGAATTGATCTCTTGAACCCCATCTTCCCGGACCAATCAAAATATACTCACGGTCTTCTTTCTTCATTTTTTCATTAAGATAAGAAATTTCTTCTCTCATCAAAACAGTTTTAGTTTTATCGAATTTATCTGGATCTATATAAATAACATCGTAAATATCCTTTATTATCCCGTTCCCCAAGCCATTTTCTGTATACAGGAATAAAGAATCTTTATTAATTGTATCAGGATCGATAGATATTTCCTGGATATTAATTGTAAGAGGTCTAATTTGAAGAACGTAGAAGGTTGGTTTTATTTGATTTTTTTCATCTTTTGTAAGATCAACAGCGAATTCAATTTCAACAGGAATTCCCATTGCCTTCTCTCCGATTTCAAGAATCTGTTCAATAATTTTTGCTAATGGAAAATAATTATATTTCAGTATATCTGCGAATGTTATAACTCTCAAACCTTTTGCTGATAATCCATCTACCATCCTATTATTCTGATAATCCCAGACAGATGCAAGATGTTGCAAGGAACCATGCTTTTCAGCTTCTTTTATGCTCATTCTGGCTAATGTGCACTCATCTCCTTCCAATAAATTGAAATCTTCACATTCCATGTTGATTACATAAAAAAATCTTTGCGAATCTCGAATCATTTCTTCTGGTGGAATAGTCTCAATTTTAGGATATTTTGGACAGAACCTGTAATTTTGTTCACCCTCAACCACAGATTTTCCTAATCCCAATGCTAATAAAGCTACACCATCGCTGATTTTTAGATTAGAAGTAGGATAAAAATTATATGATTCACCAACACCAGAAATATGGGGATAGTAATATTTATCAAAATTATGACCGACCATCTCCTGAATAATAACAGCCATCTTTTCTTCTTCAACTTTATAGCTTATACTCTCGATGTAATTCCGTGCACTTTTCAGAAAAACCGACGAAAACACCAGTTTAATAGCATCTATTAATTGTTTTAGACGAATATTTTTATCAGGATGATTATTGGGCAACATAAATGTATTATAGATTCCAGCAAATGGCTGTGATTGAGAATCTTCCAATAATCCGGAAGAACGAACCGCAATCGGAAAGTTTATTTTTTTTATAAATATCTTTAGTTTATTTACAAGTTCCCGTGAGAGTTCACCGTTTATGAAAATCGTTTGTAT
>JAGLWO010000063.1 GCA_023133395.1 Candidatus Cloacimonadota bacterium
TAAAAGTATGGATTCCGGTAGTTACAGGAAAAGTTTCAATTCCCCAATTTACATTTCCACTCCATTCCTCTTGAAGAAATTCATCTATGAAAAACCTGAAATAGTCATACCCACCCTCAGATGATACTTTTCTGTAGAAAGATATTTCATCATCTTCGGTTACAAAAATAGATATTGAAAGCTCGGTATATTCATTATGACCGATATTGCCAGTTTTTGCTGAATATGTTCCAGCATAAACTGTGTTGTTATCAATATACCAATAATTATCTCCTTCGAATTCCCAGCAGTTTCCAAATACTCCACTTTCAAATGTGCCGTCATCAATTTCATAGAGTTCAAAATTTATAACATTATTTTCTTCGGTTACTGTAAATTCATCTAAAAAGACTGCAAAATTTTCTGTATAAACAAGGAATTCATAGGTATAAGGAAATATACCCGGAATAATATACTCCCCATTGGCATTGGTCGTTACAGAAGGAATCCCAAAACCCGGGATTTCAACTGTTGCATTTTCAATAGGCAAGCCAGTATCACCGTTTATAACTGTTCCAGTAACATCTATTGTTGTAGTTTCAGTGATCATAACAACATCAACCACAGTTATTCCCGAGCTGTTAACATTAATATTTTCGATCGTTTGAGGAACATAACCATAAGCAGAATAAGTTACAGTATAGTCACCATCCGTTAAAAGACGGTAGTACCTGCCGAATTCTTCATCACTTGTATAAGGGTAACGGAAAACACCAGTATCATCCACACCTTCTACGAAAATCTCCGCTTGAACAGGTTCACCTGTTGTATCATCAGTAATAAGCCCCATTAATGTGGAGTGATTTACTCTATCCAGAAGCAACATTGCTGCGTTAATATTTTCATTGCATATAACAGGAACCTGGCTGGCTGGAGGTATGAATTCCATAGCTAATTCGATTGTAAATGAAAATGTTCCATGAGTTCCGTAAGAATAATCATCAGTGGTTCCCATGCAAGGGTAAAGCTCCCATCCTGCCTGTGGATAATATCCCATTGTAGAAGCCATATCGATTGCCAGTTCTTCCAGGGCATCATGGTCTGGTGCTACGACTCCATTATTGTAACCAAAAGGAAAAAGAACAAGCTCGCCATAGCTGTGATAGGTTATCCCTGTAACAAAATGATGCGCATCCATGAGTTCTCTCATTGCCACAACTTCAGGCTCGGAAAATGCATAAGGACCGTGATAGACTTGACTTTCCGGGTTTCCCGAAGCTCCTACATATCCCCACTTAAAACCATAATTCCTGTTGGGATCTACTCCATCTGGATATTCATAATATCCTCCAGGATCGAGCTGACCATTCTCATTATTATCCCTGATATTTTTTCGCCACCAGAGGTCCATTTCATCGGTAACTATCTTGTGTCCGTTCGGATTAACAAGTGGAGCAAACCAGATCTGTGTGTTATTAACATTCTCTGTTATAGTCGGATCAACCCCATAATTATCAAG
>JAGLWO010000630.1 GCA_023133395.1 Candidatus Cloacimonadota bacterium
TTGTTTTGTATTTGAGTATGTCTTTATTTGCAGGCGTGCAAGATAACGATCAACAAAAATTGATCGATGAATACTATTTTTATAACAACTGGAAAAAATATGACAAAGCGATTTCTGCTATGGAACAATATCTACAGGAAAATTCATCTTCATTTTATGAATATCAGCTCGGCAAAACATATCTTTTTTCTGGAAAAAAACTTAAAAAAGCAGAGCAAATATACTTAAATTTTATTAAGAATTACGAGCATTTGGAAGATAAACAAGGACTTCCTCTTTATTCAGGATACTGGCGTCTGGGAATGGTTTATGAAGCGATGGGTAATTTGGAGGAAGCAAAAAGTAATTATCAAAAAGGATTGGATATCGAGGAAAATGACAATTGCAGAAAAGCCTTGGAAAATCTTGGTGATAATACAAAATTTAATGAGCAATTAACCAAGAATGAAAAACTATGCTATTTCTTCAAAATCTGGCATTATGCTAACGATTTCTTCGCCTTTTTTGATCAAATTGATCTGGATTGGGAAAAAGTGAAAATGGAGTATTTACCCAAAGTTCAGATAACAAAAAATAATGAAGAATTCTACTGGCTGATTACAGAAATGATTGCGTTATTAAAGGATGGACACACAAAAGTTTATGTTCAGGGATTGTGGAAAACTGCTTTTATTCAAACAAAGATCATTGGAGATAATGTCTATTTTATTAATGATGAATCATACCGTAAACAAACGATGTTACCCGGAGATAAAATTCTAAAAATAAATAATCTTCCCGTAATGGATGTTGTCGAAGAAACAAAGAAATACATTCCCAGCTCTACTGAACAGTGGATAAAATCCAGATTGGAATTTGACTGGTCATTTATTAACTTCAATAATTGCGATTCTGTTGTTGTGGAATATAGGCAAAAAGATAAAGTTTTTCAGGAAATAATATATCCGTCTCCTAAAAAATCCAATAAAAAATTACCTTATGTAGAATCAAAACTCCTAAAAGACAATATTGGTTATATTGCAGTAAACTCTATGAATCCAACACAAGAAATAATTCCTCTATTTGATTCCGCCTTAGATACGCTTTTCAATACAAAGGCACTGATTATTGATATTAGAAATAATGGCGGAGGAAGTTCAAATACAGGATTTTATATAATTGTAAGAACTTCCAATAAACCCTTACAGGTATTTAAAAGTAAGGTAAGAATTTATAGTGTTGATATGTTTGATAAATGGTTCTCAGATGAGGAAATGTTTGATGTTTTTTATTCAGTTTATCAAGGAATATTTCCCGATACAACAGAGGCAAATAAAGAGGGATTACTAGGAAAATTCAAAAATTGTGAATATTTCGTATTGCAGCCAAGACCACCGATATATGATAAACCGATTGTAGTTTTAATTGGTCCGAAAACCTTCAGTGCAGCGGAGGATTTTCTGGCACCTTTACACGGCACGGATAGAGTTACTTTGATAGGAAAATCCACAGGAGGAAGTACAGGACAACCTCTTATGATTAATTTGAATAATGATCTTTCTGTAAGAATATGCTCTCGAAGATGCTGGTGCTCTGACGGTTATGAATTTGTAGGAAAAGGATTTGTACCGGATATCGAAGTTAAAGAAACTATCGAAGATATTCTATCAGGGAAAGATATAACTTTGGAGAAAGCAATTTTGTATTTAAAAGGAGATAAATAATGCCGGGAAAAACCTTCGTAGAAAAAATCCTCGGTGCAGATAAAGGCGCTATAGTATTCCGAAAACCGGATATCGTGTTAACCCATGATAACACAGCAAGTATTAAAAATACATTCAAGAAAATGGGGGGAGAAAAAGTTTCTGACCCAGATCAACTTTTAGTTGTCCTTGACCATAATGCTCCACCTACAAGCTCAAAATTAGCAAACCAGTACCAGACAATCCGTGATTTTGTGAATGAACAGAGAATAAAGAAATTCTATGATGTGGGAGAAGGTATCTGTCACCAGATTATGAGCTATCATGCCAAACCCGGAATGATTATCGTGGGAAGCGATAGTCATACTTGCACAGCTGGAGCTTTTAACACACTTGCTGCAGGTATAGATAGAACCGAATCCGCAGGAATCTGGAAAAGAGAAGAAACCTTGTTCCGCGTTCCGGAATCGATGAAAATCACCTTGAAAGGCAAGCTTAATAAAGGTGTTTACGCTAAAGATATTTCACTCTGGATCATAGGAAAAATCGGTTCTGCCGGTGCGAACTATATGAGTATAGAATTTCACGGAGATGGCGTGAAAAATCTTTCCATTTCTGAACGAATGACTCTGGCTAATCTGGCTTCTGAAATGGGAGCAAAAAACGCAGTATTCCCTGCTGACGAAATCTTGAGAAATTTTTTAAATAAAGTTTCCGAATTTTCAAAAACTTCGGAATTTT
>JAGLWO010000631.1 GCA_023133395.1 Candidatus Cloacimonadota bacterium
ATCAAAATGATTGGATTCAGATAACAGAAAAGATAACTGATAAAGCCCAAAAATTAGAAAAAGCAGGAGCAGATTTCATTCTCATCTGTGCCAATACTATGCACAAGATTTTCGATGATGTAGAAAAAGCTATTACTATTCCAATTATCCATATTGCTGATGTTACTGCGAGGAAAATCCTGAAAAAAGGCTTTAAGACTGTAGGATTGCTTGGAACTAAACTCACTATGGAGGAAGAGTTCTTTAAAAAAAGGCTAAAAGAGAAATTTGATATCAATGTACTTATTCCTCCAGAAGACGAAAGAGACCTAGTTCATAAAATTATTTATAAAGAATTGGTTGTTGGTAAAATCAAGAAATACTCTAAACATATGTATTACAGTATCATGTATGAACTAATTGAACGAGGAGCTGAAGGAATTATACTCGGTTGCACAGAAATCCCACTTCTTATTAAGCAGAAGGATATTAGAATCCCTGTTTTTAATACTACCAGAATCCATGCTGAAGCTGCTGTTAATTTTGCTCTAGAAAATGAAAAACAACTCAAATAAAGCTTCAACTTATTGGGATAATTTCCATAAAGATATTAAAGGTTATGGAGCATTCAGACCAGATCCGGTTTTATCACGCTATTTAAAACTGATTTCCAAAGGAAAAGTCTTAGACCTCGGACTCGGTGAGGGTAGAAATGCTCTTTTCTTTGCTAAAAACGGATTTGAAGTAAAAGGTATCGATATTTCCGAAACTGCAATTCAAAGCTGCATAAAGCGAGCCAAAGAAGCTAAACTTGAAATAGATGTAAAACTGCAGAATATTCGTGATCTTGACATTCCTGAAAATACATACTCCCTGATAATAGCTACTATGGTTCTACAATTTCTAAATAAAAAGGAACGAGACATCATCTTTAAGAAAATTAAAAAAGGTTTGAAAGAAAACGGAATTTTCTTTATGCGTGTCTTTTCTCTGCAAGACCCCTCATACAAAATAAAGTTAGAGAGTGATAAAATCGAAATGATCGAGCATGATACATTCTTCTTGAAAAAAAGGAATATGTGCATTCATTATTTTTCAGAAAAAGAGGTAAAATTTATTTTCAAGGATTTTCAGATTATCAATTTCTCAGAAATTTACTCTCTGGATTTAGCGCACGGAGAACCACATTATCACGGAATGATAATGTGTATGGGCAAGAAAATCTGATTACTAACTGTTGTAATATATCAGGTTAAGAAATATATATGATCACTAATTTCCTTTTACCGGGTCTCTTAATAGGATTAACAGCAGGTTTATCTCCGGGACCACTTTTGACACTTGTTATTTCCGAAACACTCATACATGGCAGGAAAAACGGAGTCAAAGTTGCATTAGCTCCGCTTTTCACAGACACTCCAATTATAATCATTACAGTTTTTATCTTCATTCAGTTGAAAGATATGAACACAGTTTTAGGATTTATTTCAATTGCAGGAGGACTTTTCCTCGCTTACCTGGGATATGAGAACCTGAAAGTGAAGGAAAGCCAGTTTCAGATGAAACCTGTAAAAGATCAATCCCTAAAAAAAGCTATTATCACTAATGCACTCAGTCCACATCCATACATTTTCTGGTTATCTGTGGGTGGTTCTTTTCTGGTGAAAGGAAATGTTTCTGAATGTTGTTTGTTCCTCTTGGGATTCTACTTGCTTCTTATTGGTTCTAAGATCGCTGTTGCATTTCTCACAGACAAAGGAAAGAGTTTACTAAAAAGCAGGTATTTCATTTATCTGATTAGAGCATTGGGATTTGTTCTGTTAGTTTTTTCAATGATTTTAATAAAAAGTGGGATAGATTATCTGTGAGTGAATTTGCAAAACCTTGCGAATGGTCTATGACCTTCGCAATGGTTAAAATAAAGGATGATAATGAATGAAAGAAAAATTATGCTAAATGAAGAAGAAGTAAAAAATAAAATTATTATTCCATGGCTAAAGGATCTTGGATTTGATGAACATAATTTAAATTTTGAAACAACGCTTGAATTTCATGCCGGAAGAGGAATATTTAAAAAATTAGGAAAAAAGAATATACCTGTAAAAAAAGAAATAATAAAGCCTAGATTAGACATTTTAGTAAAAGATAAAAAAGAAAATGGAAAAAATCTATTTGTTATTGAAGTTAAAGCAGAAAATAGAAAAATAAATAATAAAGATATAAATCAAGCTTTTTCGTATGCAAGATTGATACACCCAATGGCTCCTTTATTTATGGTTTCTAATGGAACCAAGAAAGGGACAAAATTATTTAAAACTTCTACAAAAGAAGAAATAACTTCATTTAGTAAAAATTTCGCAAATCAAGACGATAATTTTAAAATTGAACCTAATATCGAAAACTATCATGAAGCATTAAGATATTTTATTGGATATTCTGAAAATAATTTATCACAATTTTGCAAAAATGAATATGATTTAAATGTCAAAAATCTGAAAGCAATTAAAAAGGAAGATAACAAATCTTATTTAGCTGAAGTTTATGAACCCAGCCAGAAGCTTGCAAGTATATTTGATAACTTTTTAAAAAGCGAAAAAAAAACCTTCGCATTAGTTGGAAATTCGGGAATGGGAAAAACATGTTGGATTTGTAATACCACAGAAAATTATATCTCAAAGAAATATCCTGTCTTGTTTTATCAATTTAAGGATATTGAAAATGGAATTTTTGAAACAATTGTAAATGACCTAAACTGGTCGGATGATATTTCACCAATATTATCACCACAAGAAGGGATGAAAAGGTTTTTCAAAATTTTCAAAGATAAAGAAGTTCTGTTTTTTCTTGATGGTCTGGATGAAAAAAATTCTGCAGAAGGTAATAGGATACTGGAAAAATTCTTTAAATATTCACACAATAAAAATATAAAATTAATTGTTACTTGCAAAGGATTTTACTGGGATAAATTCTTATTAGATGGAAAAAACCCAACCAGGCTTTCAGATGAATTATTTACCATTAAAGGTGAAGAAGATAAAAAGGGATTTCTATTAAACGAATTAGAAAAAGAACAATTTCAAAAGTTATTGGATAAATATAGAAAGGTTTATAAATACAATGGTTTAATTGAACCAAAACTATTGCAAGAATTCCAGAGAAATCCTTATCTCTTAAGGATCACCTTTGAATATGCATCTCAAAAAAATATGAAGTCATTAAATTTTACAGTAAAAAGATTGTTTCTTTTATATTATGAAAAACTTCTAAAACCACTTGGAAATGATGACTATAAAAAAAATATTTTAAATCAGATTGCTAAAATTTTTTATGATGAAAACCAAGATTCTATCAATGTTGATAAAATATTACAAAAAATAAAACAAGAAATACCTGATGAACTTTTCAGATGGAACATTCTAACAAGAAGAACAAATAATGAATCTGAAACTTTTATAGAATTCTATTTCAGTAAATTAAGAGATTTTATAATTGCATTTAAAGTATTAAAATTTGATTTACAAAATAATGAATACTTCGATAATTTGAAAATCAGGAACAAAATAAATGTACAACTTGAAGTTATAAATTCATATTATTTAATTGCTGAAAAAAAATATAAACGAATGCTTGATCAAAAAGCATATAATAAAGCATCTAATTTCTTAAACTATCGTGAAAAAATCATTGATGAACATTTTTCTACTTTCAAGAAAGCATCTAATCCTTTCACAAACAAGAAAGTAGGAATTTATTGTGATGTGGACTTTAGTAATGATAAAATTAAATCATATGCTTTTAGAGAAATTGATGAGGAAGAGGATAAGGTGTTATTAAATCCATCTCCCAGCCACAAAGACTTTAGTTTTCTTGCTAAGAATTATAATTTTTCATCAATGCACTATATATGTGATTTAGAAAAGAAAACAATTTGGAAAGATATTGAAGAAGAACTTTTCGATATTATAGAACAACTTCAAGCACAACATTTTGATAGAAGGTTCGATCTTTCTATGAATAAATATGCATTACAAGAAAGGATTCTTTCATTAATTACCAAAAGTTATAAAGACTATTTTAAAATAAATGATATTAGACCTTGTTCCGAATATTTACCTATAAGATTTAAAGATATAAAAAAAGCTGTTTATGAGAAAATTATAGCTGAAAAGTTAATGAATGAATATTTAAAAATCAACAAAGATAATCATCCATTGGGATTAAGTTTTTGGGATTTTAGAAAAGCTATAAAAGAAGGAACAATTTATCAAATCTTTAATGATATAGGTATTGATCTTAAATCAGAAATACAGAAAATAAGTAAAGACCATAATTTACTCAAAGAATATTTAAAGAATATTAACGATGAAGATTCAACGATTCTCGAAGATATAAGTCATTTAGAGAATATGGGAATTAGCAAAATTGATAAGCCAGTTTTTCCAGATTGGAATATGAAAAATTATCGAAGAAAATTCTCATTTAATTTTTGGAATAAATCTGAATTAAAACATAACATTGAAATTCTTTATAAAATATTTCTTGATGAATACAAAATTTTTATTAAACATAATTTCCCATCTATTTGTAAAGACTTTATATTTTATTCATCACTTCCTTTAAAAGTGCAAATCATCATTGATTTTGATAAACTTGATAATAGTAATGCAACAGTAATAACATTTAAAATCACTGAAAATGATAATTTTGTTGAAGTAATAAATACAAAATTAAAGCCAAGAGAAGATAACAATTCTCCTTATTCTTACGAAAAAGTAAAAGAAAATATAAATTTTAAAAACTATAATATTTATGGTGCTTTAATTGGGTTTTTAAATTCTTATGAAAATAATAATTTATCATCAAACATTCCTTGGTATATGGACATATTGCAACGGTTTTTATATGGTCATTTAGAAGAAGATTTAAAGAAATATTTTCATAAAATTGAGATGGATAGAATTAAATCTTTTAGATTTAATGATGAAGTCTTAAATGAATTAGATATAAAAATATTTAATAATATTTGTAAAATAGCTATAAAAAAGGATAAACTATTTATTGGATTTAAGGAAATAACAGAATATTTTAAGAATTTGAAAATTTCTAAAGAAGAGATATCAAAATCAATGAATAGATTAGAAGAAAATATTTTTTTAACAGAAGTTACTAAAAACATTTTAGGCGACATTGTTAGGCTTCACATAAATCCTTATGCACTAGACTTTTATGCAAAATTATATTTTAAAGATTACAATAAATTACAAAAAGATATAATAAAATATCTTTTAGATAATTATAAGAAAAATAAAAGACTTACCAGTGATGATATAATAAAAGAATTATCAACCCAACTAGTTATAGTAAATCTCATTCTTGGAAAGCTCGAAGATAAAAATTTAATTAAAAAACATACATCTATTCTTAATAGATATACATCAATTTATTTTGTATCAGATGAGTTAAAGAAAGAAAGAAATTAGAATAAATAATACTATTGGAAAATTATTATGAATATAAAAACAATTTCCACTATCTTATTTTGTCTGTTTTTATTTTCAAATTTATTATTATCTGAACCGG
>JAGLWO010000632.1 GCA_023133395.1 Candidatus Cloacimonadota bacterium
TTATCACATTTTATCAGATAAATACTATATTTTTGATTATGAATGTGGACCAAAGCATAAAGATCCTTTCTTTGCTCTTATAAAAGAATTCCATTTTGCAGCGAAAAGTAATAAAAAACTTGCATCCGATCTTGCTCATATATCAAGGAAATTAAAGGAATATCTTTTCAAATCAGAAGAAATTGCTGCTGAATTAAGTGAAAATAAGGAAGAGCTGGAAATTGATTTCCAGTCAGCATCAAAATTTATTTTCCATCTTTCAGAAGAAAAACCAATTATCTATATAATTCGTAATGCCGAACATTTAGATAAAGAAGCCTACGATTTCGTAAATTACATTTCAAAAGAGATTACTAATCGTCCTATTTTAATAATATTTAGCTTAAGTGACCCAAGAAAGCTGGAAGGATTGATACACCCGGTACAGATAAAAATTGAAGCATTAAGTTTTGAACAAGCAAAAAGGTATGTTTCCAGGCTTTTAATGAAAACTCCACCCGAAAATTTTGTTGAGAAAATTTGGAAAAGATCTAATGGTAATCCCTTGTTTATTGAACAGATTTTAATTGATCTAACTCAAAAAAGAATAATCTGGGATTCAAATAAATTCAATTTTGATTATAATCTGGATGACTATAAGCTTCCAGAAGAAGTCTTACACTCTATATATTTAAGGATGACTCACCTTTCCAAAAAGAGCTATAAATATTTTCAAAAACTTGCTTCCATTAGGACACCACTTTCTAACGATTTTATAAAATTCATTCTCGAAGTTGATGATAAAGAATTGTTTTTCCTTTTGAAAGATGGCTTTAATAATGAAATTCTTATGAAAAAAGATGAGTATTATTATTTTACTTATAAGGAAGCTAAAGATAGGTTGAATAATGAAACTTCGATGAAATCCAAAAATTCAGTATCTAAAAAGGTTTTAGCATATTTTGATAAACAGAGAATCACAATGACCCAAGTTTTACAAGGTGTAATTGAACATGCCCGTTTTGTTAAAGATTATGCTTCAGAAAGAAAATACAACCTACTTCTGGTAAAACTTTTCGCAGATAAAGGTATGCAGGAGAGAGCATTCGATGAAATATGTAATGTGCTTGATCTTGATTTTTCCGATAAAGTTAAAATTAAGGAAAGTGAGTTTCGTAAGGATTTGGGGCTACTACTGGATAAATCTGAATGGGCAACTAACAACAGAATACCAAAGAATTTTAAAAAATATGTTATAAATATGCCTGATATACCAGAGAAGCATTTGATATTTGGTGCATTTTATTATGTGTTAGAAAAGTATAGATTTGCCCAGAACAGGTTTGAAAGAGCATATAATATCTCAACTTCCGGAAAACAAAAGATTTATATCCTTCTTCAATTATGTAGAGTATATTTATTTCAATCTAAATTTGAGGAAATGAAAAAATGTATTGAGAAATTAGAAAAATACAAATTAACAGATAATTTTAAAATTTCCTTTATGGGATATAAGGGGCTACTCTGGGGTTTGAATGGCAGACTTGATGAGGGAATAAATTTAATAGAAGATTATATACCAACAATTGAGACTAAGAACGATCCGAATTATTTTATTGAGCTTGGAACAATACATAATAATTTGGCAGTTCTTTATCATAAAAAGAAGATGCTTGATGAGGCTTATAAAAACTTCGAAATAGCCAGAAAAATCTGGGAAAAAATTGATTACAAAAGGAAATTAGCAACTATTTATAATAATATTGGTGACGTAGCTTTAACAAAAGGAAATCCAAATGAAGCATTTGAATATTTTAGAAAAGCTGTAAACATCTGCTCACAAATAGATAGTAAAAGAATTAAAGTATTAAGTGTACTCAACCAGGGACAAGCGTACATTAAACTTGGGCTTTTTAATATTGCTGAGAGATATATGGATGATGCTTTGACATTAACATTAAAACTGGAGACGAAACCTTTTTATGATTCGATCATAAATAATCTTGCTATTGCAAAAAGCAAAATAAATAATTTTAGCTATTATTACAAATTCGTTGAAGAGAAAGTACCAGATTTGATAAATGGTAAAATTTATAAGATCACTCCTCTTACAAAAACCTACTTCTACTATCTGGATGAAATTGGAGATTACGAAAAAATTGAAAGAATGTTAAAGCGCTCGGAAAGTACTTTCTTTGAGTATAAGGAACATGAATTCTATTATCAGATGCTTGGTTTTCTTTATCTCCGTAAGAAGGAATATCCTAATGCTTTAGAGAACATTGAGAAAGCTTTCAGTTATTCTAAACAAATAAAAAGTGATTATGCTCAAGCAATAAATTATATACGTTTTATTGAGTGTTACTTGGGTTTGGGTGATTGGATTAAAGCTTTTGAAACCTGTAAAAAGGCAGAATTACTTTGTGAAAAACACAATTTTCGCTACTGGGAAACCTTGTTAGAATTAAGGAAAATTAAAATTCGATTACTTGATGAAAGCGTGAATCTAAGAATTCTGCTTCGACAACTCTTGAAAATGATTAACTATGTTAAGGAAAACCATCTTTTCCTTCTTGAGATTGAGATCTATGAACTAATTGTACAGATCTATGCCAGTCTGAATATTAAGAAGAAAGCTCAAGATTTTTTCATGAAATATAAATCCAAAGTATTAGAATCAACCTCAGAACTTCC
>JAGLWO010000633.1 GCA_023133395.1 Candidatus Cloacimonadota bacterium
TTTATGAAGTTCTTTTTCATAATCAGATTGACTGTAATCATAAGTGGCAGATTCAAAATCACAAAGAATGCAATAGCAAATAGGACAAACTCGACTGCACACGTGGCATCCGATACATTTCCCAAAGACTTCTACCATCCCTTCTAATCCCAGGTCTTCAATGTGAATCTCATCAAAAAGTTTTTTCTTCTCAGTTTTTCTCTTTTCCAGAAGAGATGATATCTCTGATGATTCAAAGTCTTCTTCTGAAATTTCTCCATCAAACCCTTTAACAATTTGATTTGCTTTATCAGTATTCAAAAATATCCTACACTCTTTATCCAGCTTTTTTTCTCCAATTAAAGAAACTGTAATATCTGCATTATATGGCGTGAAGTATTCACAAGCTTTGCAGGTCGGTCTTATATCAGTAGAGATATCAGCATTTTTTACAGTATCCCAATAATTAGAAATGTATTTGTCGAAATTTTTCTGTTCAACTGATTTAATTGGTAAGACTCCTCCGCAACTTGATGAAATAAATAAGAAGTTATCCAAGCTTCCCTGTTCTCGTTTTACAAGTTCTACAAATGCTCTTAATTCACAAGGTCTTACTACTGCAGCGATCGGTTTTTTAATTGGTTTCTTTAGAGTAAAATGAGATAACATTTTCCCGGCATTAGCAGACATTAATGGATAAAAAGGTACAGCATCATTCAATCCGGACACATCCGTAATCAAAGCATAATCCACAGTATTCTGACCCAATTTTCTTAAGGTGAGTACTCCATTAATTTTTTTACTCTCAAGAAGGAATTTCAGGAGATCGATTATACCTTTTTCCACACTTTTATTTATCTTCAATACTTTATCCATTTCCCTACTCCTGTATAACAGAGTCGTTTACTAATTTTTTTAGCTCTTGAAGTTCCTCTTCTTTATACTCTTTTAACGGCAGAGGTTCTCCAGTGTCTCTCCCCGGTTGATACTCGAAAGCTTTTTGTGTTTTATCTGCCACATAACTAAAGATCTGTGCCACAGGTATTGATGCAGGACAAACATCTTCACACATTCCACAGGAAACACAAGAAAGACTCATGTGCGACATTCTACCCGTATGGAATAGAATAATATCGGTAGGAAATCGTATAGCTCCACGCTTTTCAGCTCGTAAAAGGTAATTGTCGGAAGTAAATTTGGAAATCTCAGAATCAAAATAACACTGACGGCAATAACAGATGGGGCACACGCTCATACAATTGTGACAACCGATACATTTAGCAAAAGTTTGTACTAAATTATCGAGTCCTTCTACCATTGGTTGGATATTATGGTAAGTTTCTTTTTTTATCTTTTCTTTTTCCTTTTTAATTTCATCTACTTTTTTCTTCCATTCAGACAGATCATTTTTAAAAGTAATTCCCATTTCATTTAATACACCTTCTCCTTTAAAGCTGTTTGGAATAAGTAAAATACTATTTTTTTCAACTCCTAATATTCCAAAATGTAAATCGCAATTAGGAAGGCTGAAATTATCGCACATTCTACAAATCGGTTTGATTGATTTTTCATTCCATTTATTTTCAGTAAAAAACGATTCAAATATTTCTTCTCCCTTTTTTGGATTTTGAACATAATCCGATAAAGGTAATGCGCCCGGACAATCAAAACTGAAAAGAGATACATTCTCAAGATGAACCTGTTCAAGTTTGGCGAGTTCGATAGCAGCTCGAATTTCGCAAGGTCTCATAATAGCAGCGATCTTCAAATTTCCTTTTCCTTTCCTGGTAAGACTGGATAAAGCATTAGCTCCCTGAACCGGCATAATTGGTGCTATAGGTGCAGCATCCTTAAAGAGTGATACATCTTCAATTAGAATCCAGGTGTAAGAATCACCTGCAGGAACTTTTACAGGAATAAGTACCGCATCAAAGATTTTTTTCTCCAATGCTTCTTTGAAAAAACTGAGAATTGTTTCTCTGATACTTTTTTTTATAGAAATCATTGCTCCCTTCTTTGGGCTGTATGATTCGTTTTCCGCTGTATTCATATTTCCTCTTTTTCTATCTCTTTGAGGACATTAACTTCAATTTGACCTTTATTTGCTTTATTATAAAGACTTATTTCCAATAAAAAGTCCTTTACAGAAGTGGAGTTATCAATTAATTTTATTTCTAATAATAAATTATGAATTTCCATATTTATTCTCCTTGTTTTGATTCTTCTAATCCCTTATAGAACAAATACATTTCCGTTAATTTTTTAGTGCCCTTATCCCATTCAGCCTCATCACCCTCCTTGAGGATGGATTCTAAATCTGTGAAAGTTATAGAATAATATTCAAGAAATTCATCAATAAGAACGTCTGACCCTTTAGAATAAGGATAAATATCTGAATGATACAAAATAAACCACATCATAGTATGAAATTCTTTAAAAATTTGTTGTCTCTTTGTAAGAGATGAATATGAAAATTCCTCCATTTCCTCGTGATATGGTTTAAATGAATATAATTCATTTGAAAATATTCCCCATAACGTTAATGCCAAAACTATTGTTAGTATGATTTTCCTCATTTTATCCTCCTTAACTAAATTGTGTAATAGTCCTTTTCAATTTATTAACCCTTCTCCCGTCTTTTTCACCCTGAGACCGGATTTCTCCATTCCAAGCAACTCTTAAATATCTTGCTTTAATGCTACGTGTATTCATATTTTCTCTTTTTCTATCTTATTGCTTCGAGAACTTCCTGATAAATTTGAGGAGAAGTAAAATGTTTGGAATGAGCTGCTCCGGAGGGGCAACTTGCCACACAATTACCACATCCTCTACAAATTGCTTCATTAACTATGGAGATATTTCTATCCTCATCAAAATAGATAGCTCCATAGGAACATACAGAAAGACAGGTCTGACAACCGGTGCAGAATGCTTCTGATATTTCAGATATTATTACTTCCGGAATTAATTTCTCTCCCGGTATTAGTTGTGTAAGTATTTTCCCGCCAACAGCTTGAGCATCCATTATAGAATCCGGAATATTTTTAGGATTCTGAGCCGAACCAACGATAAATACACCATCTATCGAGGTGGCAACAGGATTCAGTTTTTGATGAGCTTCCTGGAAGAAACCTGTTTCATCTAATGAAATATTAAGGAGTTCCGCTATATCTTTTGAGCCATCAGCAGGTTCGATTGCCGGTGCAAGTATGATTATTTCAGCAGAAATTTTCTCCTTTTTTCCATCCATTTTCGTATATTCAATAAATTTTTCTTTATCTTTCTGCTTTACTACAATATCTTTAAAGCGAATGAAATCAACTCCCTTATTTTTTGTATCAACAAAGAATTCCTGGTCTGCTTTATTTGGCAAACATAGGTCTTGATAGAATTCTGTAATTTTTATGTCAGGTATTTTTTCTTTAAGATATTGAGCAATTTTAAACATATAATTGCAACATACTCGTGAACAATATCCCCTTTCTTCTCTTCCGATACAGTGAATAAGAGCTGCGGATTTTGGAGGTTTACCGGATTTTAAAAGTATCTTTCCTGTTTTAGAATTACTTTCTTCAATTTCCATAGAAGTATAGATATCTCCAATTTTTCCATATCCATAAAGAGGGATTTTCTCAGGATCAAATAGCTTAAAACCAGTTGCAACTACTATTGCTCCCACTTTAAATTCATTTTTCTGCTCTTCATTATGAATGTTTTTCAAAGTGATCTCAAAATTACCAAAAAAGCCAATAGCTTTCTCTACTTCTGTTTCAGTAAAAACTTCAATGTTCTCGTTTTCTTGAACTGCTTGGATTTTTTCCTGAATAATATCAAGATCAGCTCCCTGGTGAGGAAGTATTTTTTCAAACCTAGTTACTTTGCCACCAATTGAGGAGGTTTTCTCTACTAAATATACTTTTCTATTTTCACCGGCAAGAGACAGGCTGGTTTCTATGCCGGCAATACCTGCACCTATTACAAGCACATCCGGAATACTATCTAATTCTTTTTCTGTAAGTGGATCTTGATATGTTACTCTGCTTATACCTGCCCGGATATACTGAATTGCTTTTTCTGTGGCTTCCTCCTTATCAGGAATGATCCAGGCACAATGTTCGCGGATATTGATAAGCTTATATAAATAAGGATTAAGATCTGTTCTCTTACATACATTCATAAATGTAATATCGTGATCCCGGGGGGAACAGGCTGCAATTACCAGATGTGTTAATTCATTCTTTGTAATCTCATCAGCAAGGAAATCCTGACCTTCCTTCGAACAAAGAAGCTTGTGCTTCTTGGCAATTATAATTTTCTCAGGTGGTTCGTTTAGAGTAGATATTTCTGTTAAAATCTTTTTAATAT
>JAGLWO010000634.1 GCA_023133395.1 Candidatus Cloacimonadota bacterium
TAATAGCAAGCACAGAAATAAATTCGGATAAATTAAATAAGAAATCGATAAAGTAAAAACGGCTCTCCGAGTTTTCGGAGCGTTATTTTTATATAATTAGCTATAATACATAAAAAGTTTGACATTTATGAAGAACACATTTCTTTAAACCTTTTAGTAAAGAAGTGTAGAATATTGAAATTCTTAGGTACTTCTTAAACATGCAAAATATCTCGCACTTCTTTGAAACGTATATTCCAAAACTAATTTTTAAAAGGAGCGCTTTATGAAAACCTTATTTTTTATTTTCATCTTTATTCTTTTATTTTCTTTCTTGCATGCCACCATAATTAACGTGCCGACACCCTACACCTCAATACAAAACGGTATTAATGCAGCAGCAAACACAGACACCGTTCTTGTACAGCCCGGAACTTATGTGGAGAATATTAATTATAATGGAAAACTCATTACAGTTGGTTCGCTATTTTTAACAACCCAGGATACAACTTATATTTCTTCAACCTATATCGATGGTAACAGTAGTGGTAGTGTTGTAATTTTTGAAAATAGTGAAGATTCAACAGCAGTTTTATGTGGTTTCACTATTACAAATGGTTCTGCTAATTATGGTGGTGGGATTCACTGTAATAGTTCCAGCCCGAGTCTACAGCATGTAACAATAACAGGTAATACTGCTTTCGGGTTTTATCATTATGGTGGTGGGATTTACTGCAGTAACTCAAATCCAATTTTAGAGAATGTAACAATAACAGGTAATTCTGCTGGTTCTGGTGGTGGGATTTCCTGCAAAAGTAGTTCCAGTCCATTTTTAAATAATGTAACAATATCAGATAATTCTGCTACTTATATTGGTGGTGGGATTTGTTGTGAATGGTATTCCAGTCCGAGTTTAGTGAATGTTACAATATCAGGTAATTCTGCTGATGATGGTGGTGGGATTTTTTGTTACTATAATTCCAGTCCTATTCTACAGAATGTAACAATAACAGGTAATATTGCTGATTATGGTGGCGGGATTTACTGTTATGAATCCAGTCCGAATTTTGATCCTGTAGATCGATGTAATATATTCCTGAATTTCGCTGGTTTATCAGGGTGTGATTTATATGCTTCTATCATTGATACTATAGATGTAATAGTAGATACATTCACCGTATTACAACCAGACGATTATTTTGCCTATCCGATTGATAATTTCACCTTTGATATTCTTAATGCCAAAACAGAACAGGTCAATCAAGATTTATATGTCAGTCCTGATGGTTCTGATAATAATAGTGGGTTAACTGTTGATGATCCTTTGCTTACAGTTTCTTATGCACTTGCTAAGATTCTTGCTGACAGTACAAATTCTCTCACAATTCATTTATCTAATGGAACCTATTCCCCTTCTGGGACAGGTGAGATATTTCCATTAAATTGTAGAAGTTATGTTTCTTTGCTTGGAGAAGATGAGGCTTCTACAATTTTAGATTGTGAAGGATTGAGAGGGATTTTAGTGTGCACGAATGATAATAATTTTTCCATAGAGAACATGACTATTCAGAATGGAAGTGCTACTCAAGGTGGTGGGATTTTCTGTGATTATTCCAGTCCGAGTTTAGAGAATGTAACAATTACAGGTAATTCTTCTACATGGTATGGTGGTGGGATTTATTGTGCTAGTTCCAGCCCGATTCTACAGAATGTAACAATATCAGGTAATACTGCTTCTGATTATGGTGGTGGGATTTACTGTAGTGGATCCAGTCCGAGTTTAGAGAATGTAACAATATCAGGTAATTCTGCTAATCGAGGTGGTGGGATTTACTGTAAATATTCCAGTCCGAATCTACAGAATGTAACCATAACAGGTAATACTGCTGACAATGGTGGTGGGATTTACTTTATTAGTTCCAGTCCGGGTTTAGTGAATGTAATAATATCTGGTAATTCTGCTTCTAGTGGTGGTGGGATTTACTGCCAGGATTATTCCAATCCGAGTTTAGAGAATATAACTATATCAGGTAATACTGCTTCTGCTACTGGTGGCGGGATTTACTGTGAATACTATTCCAGTCCAATTTTAATAAATTCCATTTTGTGGAATGATTCACCACAGGAGATCTATATTGAGTCTGGTTCAGTAACAGCAACATACTCGGATATCCAGGGTTGGTGGACAGGAACAGGTAATATTAATATAGACCCATTATTTATAGATCCCGGTAATAATAACTATTATTTGCTTTATAATTCACCATGTATCGATGCCGGAGATCCCTCGTCACCTTTAGATCCTGATAGCACAAGAATAGATATGGGAGCTTACTACTTTGATCAATCTATCAACGGAAATCCGACGATTACTGCTGTTACGGATGTTCCCAATGACCAGGGTCATTTTGTAATAGTCACTTGGCAGAGAAGTATATGGGATCAAGAATTTAGTGCAGTACCTATTGTTGGTTATAATCTTTGGGAGAAGTATCCTTATGAACTGGATAGAGAATGCATTATCACAAACGATATTAACAATGCGATACAGAAACAAGGCATCTATTTCCAGCGTGAGGATACCACCTGGGTGCATATAGCTAATATTTTTGCCATGCAATGGGAACAATATTCAGCCCTGGCAGAAACATTCTTTGATTCTACAACTGTTGGAGATTATCTGTCCTACTTCTTCGTCTCTGCTCATACAATAAGTCCATCGTTATATTTCAGTTCTTCTGTTGTATCCGGTTATTCTGTAGATAACATTGCTCCGGATGAAACACGGGTTTATATTGCCCAAAATGGAAGTAACATCGGTCTCAACTGGGATGAGGTAGAATATGGAACTTTTCAAGGGAATTCCTATCCTGAAATAAATGGTATCTGGTATAAAATATATGCCGGAGACTCACCCGATTTTGTTTGTGATGAAGCTCATCTAGTAGATACAGTTACAGACCTGAATTATGATTATCCTCTGGCAGGAGAAGAAAAGAAATTCTTCAAGATCGTGGTTAGCGATCAGCCATAAGAAGGTCGGTCTATCAAACGGTTTAATAAACCTGAATATCCAGCAGGTTATTTTCAGAAAATTAAGTAGGGATAGCTCCTGCCTGCCAAGCCGAAGTTATACGCCCGTTCTCCGTAGTAGTGTTACTACGAAGGATGAAAAGGCTGGAGCTGTCCGATTACCATGTGTTCAGAAAAAATTAAGTAGAGATAGCTTAGTTCTATTATTATGACCGAGACGGTCATTTTTACTGTTTCATTCAATCGAGACGATTGAACGAACTTCTATTTTAATGGATATGGGGAAACTACGAAGCATAAATAATGTTGAAATAAAATTTAAAACCTTGCGGATGGTCTTTAACCTCCGCAATGGTTGTTGTCATTCAAGGGCTGAGCGCAATTTCAGCCCTTTTTAGTTTGCACAGATTATAATTAATTTGACAGAAAGATAAAAATTAACAATTTCGATTTTGGTAAAAATAAGTTTAATAAAACAAATCTTTGGGTGCTGTTTGTAAATGTGGGGAGGAGATGAGTGAAGAAATAAAAAATATAAATTTATTCGAAACTGATGGTGAATGGATTTATCTTGTACCAATTAAAAACCTTAAGCTTACTAAGTTCGTTAACAAAGAAATTAAAATTGATAGAGTTACATTTATCGAAAAGAATAAACTTTTTAGAACAAGAAAAAAATTTTCAATTTATAAAAAATTCTCAGAATTTCGATCAGTGTTATTTAACGATTTTTTTGAATATGATACTTATGCAATTATGCATTTTACTGGTAAGCCAAAAAATAACGAGAATTATTGTATAAGAACCATTAATCGTGAACTTGCCTTACTTACCTTTTCACAACTCGGCTTTAGTAAACGTCGCTTCTATTCTTCTCCTATTATTGCGAATGCTTCAACAATTGGAATGATAAGAAATATTTATATAAACAATAAACTTGAAGTTAATTTTGAGAGAGGATTTCTTAAGGGTAAGTATTCTAAATTAATACTTGATTATAATTGGAAGAAGTATATAGGAAGAACCTTCTTAATCCTTATAAAAATAATACAATGCCGAATTGAACTGAATAGTTCATGGAGAAAGAAAATAATAAAATCAGCAATATTAATTGGACAAAGCCTGTGCTCAATTGAAATACATAAGAGCTTTCTATGGAATTGTATAGCTCTTGAAATTTTATTAGTAGAACAAAATGACAACACTCAGAAAGCTTTAGTTGAAAGAATTGAATCATTTATCGGATGGATTTATAAATGGCAAACATTGAAATACGAAAGCAGATTAAAAGAAGTATATAAAAAACGTTGTGCTTTTGTCCATCGAGGAAGATTTGAAAACATTACTATATCAGATGTATTATTTATAGATGATATTTTGTTTGATGTGTTTAGAAATATTCTTGAGCATATTGAATTATTTCCTGACAAAAAATCAATTATAGATTTTAGTGAAAAAGTTAAAGCTCAACACCTTTTGGGTATTAAAACATCCATAAAGACCCAAAACATTTAAATATAGACATCGAAAATATACTAAAGAAGATTTAGAAAACTTCTAATTCTGTAACAAACTTTGCAACACTAGATTGGAAGTCAGTGTTGATATTGAAATTAAAATAGTATAATGTAAATCGGCACTCATAGAGCTCGCTCAAATTCTATTTATGAACCAAACGTTTCGTTTCATCCAGCAACTGAGGATTAAACCAGTAAAAGGGCAAGTTCCACTCTTTTTTTGTTTGAATAAATTATAATTAATTTGACACAAATATATTAAAACTTTTTTTTGAAACGTTGATTTCAATAAAATTTCAACAAATTAAAAAATAGGAGGTAGTATGAAAAAGACGGTTTTATTTATTTTAGGTTTTTTATTTGTCGTGAGTTTTTTAGGAGCTCAATTTTGGACGTTAGATTTCGAAAGTGCGGTTGGTTATACTACAAGTGTAACCGAATTTACAGATACTTATTATGACTATTGGATTAGAACCGATGGTTCTGATCATGGGACAGGTGCTATTTATAATGGTCCTATCGGTTCGTATTATTTTGCTGGCCAGGATTTAGACGGAGAAGGAGCAACTCTTCCGTTATTTATAGATATTGATGATATTGATATTTCAGGACAAACAAATCTGGAATTTAGAATATACTTAGCAGAAGATCAAGCTGGTGATGGCAATGAAGATTGGGATAATGCAGATTACTTTCATATAGGTTATGATATAGATAATTCGGGAACGTTTACAAACCTTCTTTGGGTTGAAAGTGATGATTATTTAGGTACTGGTTATAATGGAACACCCAGAATTGATACAGATTTTGATGGTGTTGGTGATGGAACAGAAATAACAGATACTTTTGTGCAATTTACTGCTTCAATTCCCGGAACAGGTAGTCTGATCGATATTCAAATTGAGTTCTATCTAAATTCAGGTGACGAAGACATTGCTCTTGATAATCTTCAATTATTTGCAGCGGGTGGAAATAGTCTTCCAGCAATAACAAATGTTATTCATACTCCAGATACTGACATCAC
>JAGLWO010000635.1 GCA_023133395.1 Candidatus Cloacimonadota bacterium
CAAATTTGTATGGCATCACTCCACCAGTTCCGCAATAAACCAGCGGCTTGCCGCTGTAGCGATCATCAAAAATGATCGAGCCGTTCACCGTGGGAATCCCGGATTTATTACCACCATCTTCGATTCCGTGTCGAACACCTTCAAAAACCCTTTTGGGATGAAGTTGTCCGGGAAGCAGTTCCTTATCATAATCCGGAGGGCCAAAACAGAGAACATTTGTATTGAAGAGCAGTTTCCCTCCACCAATTCCCGTACCCAAAGGATCACGATTATTTCCAAGAATTCCGGTAATTGCTCCACCATAAGGATCTATCGTAGAAGGTGAATTGTGAGTTTCCACTTTCCACACAAATACCGATTTATCATCGATCTTCACTACTCCAGCATTGTCGGTAAATATCTTTAAAAGCCAGTTGTTTCCGGCTTTTTCAAGCCGTTCTCGAATAATCTCCGTTGATTGGCGAATATATGTTTTAAAGAGTGAATCGATAGTTTCTTCTTTCCCTGTTTCCAGATTTTTATAATGAATCGTTGCAGCAAATTCTTTATGTTTGCAATGCTCACTCCAGGTTTGTGCCAGCACTTCCAATTCACAATCCGTAGGATTTTCGGAAAGAACATTTGCTTTCCGAATCTCTTTAACTTTCTCATCCAAAAAATAAGACTGGATCGCTTTCATTTCTTCCAGATTCAGAGATAATAATCTATCCTTGGAAATCTTCAGTAATTTATCATTAGAGACATTCAAATCAACTATTTCAGTTTCGTTATCTTGTTCTATCCGAACTTCGGGAATATAATCGATTTTTCCTATAAATTTTCCGTATTCAAAATGATGAATGAGTTTGTTTCCCAAAAGTTTTTCAGCAATAGTTTTCAGAATATCATTTGTTAGCTGTTTTTCAATGAGATAAATATCAGAAGTAAAAATATGTTGTGTGTTCGTATCCAAATCTATATCCAGGATATCATTTAAGGTTTTTTGAGCAGAAACGCCCTCATCGTCTGTAACTCCCGGAAGTTTGGAGACAAGAATGAATGATTTGTAGAACGAGTTTTTGTAAAAAGAATTTATATAAATATCGTGAATAATCTCATCTTTAAGACCGAGATTTGCGAATTTCTGAATATTCTCTTTACTCAAATTGTAAGTAATATTGAAGATCTTTCCTGTTTTGATCTTACCAGTTTTTATAGTGAGAAAACTTAATGCACTTCCCTCTATTTTCTCGCCTTGAACATCTCTTATTTTATCTTTTAAAACAAGTTGAATTTGATTTTTCATTCTTTTTCTATCATTTAATATTTAAGGGTTTGGGGATCAATTCCTTTACTTTTAATAGAAATAATTGGTTCTGAAACTACATATCCAGCCACTTGAGCTTTAAAACCATTTTTTGCAATGTTCATCATAACATCGTTCACTTCATTTTCTAAAACAATAATCAATATTCCATTCCCCATATTCCAGAGACAATAAGCTTGTTCCTCCGATACTTCCCCTACTTCTTGAAGTTTCAAAACAAAATCCGCAGGTTCAAAAATGTTATTCAAAACAGCACCTGTATTAGTAGCTTTTAGAACACGACCTAGGTTATCTGCCAATCCGCCACCTGTTATGTGTGCTATTCCTTTGGGTTGGAAGCCTTCAGCAATTAAATCTGAAATGAGTTTGCAGTAAATCAGTGAAGGAGTTATCAGTACTTCTCCCCAGGTTCTTTTTTCACTGTAATTTTTTTTATGCCAGTTATTTCCAAAATTTTCTTTCATTATCTTGCGAACTATGGAAAAACCATTACTTCTGAATCCCTGACTTTTCAAAGAAATTATCACATCTCCCGGACTTATGTTAACTCCATCAATGGGTTTTTCCATAACATCCGGCAGGATGCCGATTGCGGTGGAACACCAGTTAAAGTGCATTCCATCTCCGTATCCATTTATTCGATTCCCGAGTTCTGCAATTTCTCCACCCGTCACTGCAATGTTCGCAAGCCCCGCTGCATCATGAAGTCCTTTCATTAATTTATCAATTATCTTATAATCTAAAAAATCAATATCTAAAATATTAGAAATATTCGTAGGCTCAAAACCATTAGCTACAAGATCATCTACAACCATTGCTACTAAATCATAACCAAGAGTATCATAAATTCCTGTTCTTTCTGCAACCTCTATCTTTGTTCCGATGCCATCTGAAGAAATCCCGATTCGTGAATCTTTGAAATGAACAACATTAGAGAAAGTTCCATCTACTCCAATAGCAGGTTCACCAGATTTATTTTTTCTGTTAGCAAAAGTTTTTTTTGCCCATTTATATGCATTTATTGAGCATTTATTTCCTAAATTAATGTCTATACCGCTTTGTTTATTTGCCATAAAAATTTCCTTTAATAATCCGTTTCTGGCAACTCCTGAATTTCCTTGGATTCTGTACCCTGATAAATATCATGTACTTTACCTTCTCTTATAGCAAGAGCAGAAACAAGCTCCAATTCTGCCTTTTCATGGAACTCTCTTATATTCTTAACTCCGCATGTTGACATTGAAGATTTGATTTTTGTTAAGGTCTCATCCAGATTATCACGAAGTCTGCCAGCATATTCCACTAAACCTTCGACTCCTTCAATGAACTTTGCCTGGTTATATCGTTTAAATTTCCAGTCACGAGCACGAGTAGAGCCCTCTCCCCAATAATGTTTCATAACACGATTATTCACAACGATTTTATCTGTGGGAGATTCTTCCATCCTGGCAAAATAGCGACCCATCATCACATAATCAGCACCAAGAGCAAGAGCGATCGTAATATCTTTCGTGCTTGTAACTCCCCCATCAGCAACAATTGGAATATATTTTCCACTTTCTTTAAAATATTTATCACGTTCTTCTGCAATATCAATAATGGTCGTAGCCAAACCACGTCCAGTACCTTTCTGTTCTTGGGTAA
>JAGLWO010000636.1 GCA_023133395.1 Candidatus Cloacimonadota bacterium
ATGGAAACTTTGAATAAAATTGCCAGAATGACAGGAACAGAAAAAGCAAGATTAGCTACAAACACAGAAGAATTAAAAGCTATTATAGAATATATTGACAAACTCGAAAAAACAGAATTAAAGATAAATGATTATTATATTTACCAAGAGCTTTTCTGGAGATATTTAATTTTTGCTTTTGTGATAATTTTATTAGAATTTATTTTTAGAATCGTGATAAGAAAGGAAATACCGTGAGGATAATTTATGCAATGGGGTAATCCGTATTTACTGTTTTTTCTGCTGTTGATCCCGATTTTTCTTGTTTATCTCGGGATTTCTAATCATAAGCGGAAAAAGAACTTTGAAAAGTTTGCAGAGAGCAGATTTTATGAATATTACATGCAGGAATTTTCCACTTTTCACTGGTCTCTGAAAAATGTGATTTTCATTTTTGCGATATTCTTTTTGATCATTGCTATAGCCAGACCACGCTGGAATAAAGAAGTTCAAATAGTTAAAAAAGAAGGAATCGATATCGTTGTCTGCATTGATGTCTCCAAAAGTATGGATGCACAGGACATCAAACCCAGCCGCATCGACAGAGCAAAAGACCAGATTTCGCTTTTTATCGACCAGCTAAAAGGAGACAGGATTGCCATTATTGCTTTTGCTGGTAAAAGTTTTGTACAATGTCCTCTTACAAATGATTATGGAGCAGCAAAACTTTTTTTAAACCTACTCGATACGAAAACAGTTCCTTCTTATGGTACGGATATTGGTGGAGCTATTTCTAATGCTGTGGAACTTTTTAAGAAAGAAGAAAAACATAAAGTCATTATTGTGGTAAGTGATGGAGAAGATTTAGAAGAAAACGCCATTAAAATCGCCAATGAAACAGCAAAACAGAATGCAATAATCTATACCCTGGGAATCGGCTCCCCTGAAGGAGGTACTATACCAATTAAGGAAGCAACCGGCAATGTGGTTTATGCTAAAGACGATAAAGGAGATATAATTTTTACAAAACTGGATATCAAAACCTTAACACAGATAGCTAAGATAGGTAATGGCAGGTTCTTCCCTATTACACCTCAACAGTCTGAAATTTTTGAAATCATGAAGAATATCAATGTTATTGAAAAAAAGAAATTCGATTCCAGGGAATTTGTTCGTTATAAAGAACAATACAAATATTTTGTAATTGCAGCTTTGTTGCTTTTGATAACCGAATCTCTTATTATATTTAAAAAGAAAGTAAAATTCAAAAGAGTTATTTAAAATGAAAATTGGTTTAATTATAATTTTATTAATAATTTCCTGCAGTTTATACTCAGAATTCCTGACCTATGATAAGGTTTTCACAAATTTAAAGGGAATAAAATATTATGATAATGAGAACTTTGAAGATTCCGAGAAGAAATTTATTGAGAATTCAGTAAACTATCCCAAAGATAGTCAACTTCATTTTAACCAGGGAAACGCACAATACAAAAACGGGAAATTTGAAGAAGCTGAAAATGCCTATTCTATAGCTTTGCGAGATAAAAATTTCAAAGATAAATCAAAAGCCTATCAGAATCTCGGTAATGTAAAATTCCAGCAAAAAGATCTGAAAAATGCTATTAACAACTACCGCAATGCACTTATTGAAGACCCGGCTAATGAAGATGCCAGGTATAACTATGAACTCACTGCAAGGTTAATGAATCGTCAGCAGCAGCAAAAACAGCAAAGTAAAGACGACAAAGAGAAGAAAGACGAACAAAAAGAACAACAACAGCAGGATCAACAACAGAAAGAAGAAAAAAAAGAAAAAGAACAGGAACAACAAATGAAGGAACAGCAAAAGAAAGACCAGAAAAAAGAAGATGCTGAAAAAATGCTGAAAGCACTTTTACAAAAAGAAAAAGAAGAGATGAAAAAAGAAAAAGCAAAATTGAATATTGACAAAGCAAAGAAAGGAAAATATTGGTAGTCAGTAGGCTGTAAAATGAAAAAATACCTTTTTGTAATAGTATTGATTTTCATAGTTCAACTTGTTTTTTCAGATGATATCTCTATTGAGTCTTATGTTGATAAAACAAAAATTGGCATTCAAGAATATTTAAAATACACAATTGAGATTTCAGGGGAAAAAGCTGGTGATGTAGATCCACCGGAATTACCTGATATCGATAATTTTAAAAGCCTTGG
>JAGLWO010000637.1 GCA_023133395.1 Candidatus Cloacimonadota bacterium
TTATGGTTGGTCGAGGAATTCTGGGAAAACCCTGGATGTTCCTGGTATTTAAAGAATATTTTGAAACGGGGAAAATTACAAGTACAGATATTTCTACAAAACTGAATCTGATTAAAAGGCATTTTGAACTATCAATCCGCGATAAAGGAGAAGAAAGAGCAATAATCGAACTGCGAACTCATTTTTCACACTATACAAAGGGACTAAAAGGTGGTGCAAAAGTTAGAGAATTCATCAACAGAAATTCAAATGCTGAAGAAATTATCTCTACTATAGAAAAGTTGTACAGGAATTATTATTCAGAACATCGAATTCTGGATTTTGAAACTCAATTCCAAGAATCTAAGGTACTATGAACAAAATTGAAAATATACTCTGGCAGGCAAAATTACAGAAAAATAAGAACTGGCTGAAAGTTCGAAAACTCCTCAAGGAAGGTATTGAAGAATTCCCGGGAGAAAAAGAACTTACATTAGCTTTAGCTGACCTTTACCTTTCAAAAAAGATATATCGAAATGCAATTAAACAATATCAAAAAGCTTTGGAATTAGATAAAAATAACGAATTTACTATTTTTCGCATCGGTAATTGTTTTCTCTCTTTGAATGAGTATAGAATTGCCATAGATCATTATGAAAAACTCGAAAAACAATTCCCTGAACTACTTTATAACCTTGCTTTTGCTTATTCAAAAATTGGAAGGGTAGATAAAAGTCTGGAAATACTCACCAATCTATTAAAATTCAAAGTTAATTCTGAATTACCTTATATATTTGTTGCAGAATTATACTTTTCGAAAAACAAGTTTAAAAAAGCTATAGAGTATATTGATAAAGCAGAAAATTCATTTGGTAAGAGAGGTACTATCTGTTATCTGAGAGGTCTCGCTTATTTTCAACTTAGAAACTGGCTAAAAGCCTATGTTGAGTTTCAACACGCTGAGAAATTGAAGGTTGGATCTTCCCATTTTTACCGAAATTTTGGACTTACATCAGAGAAGATAGGAAAAACTTCCGAAGCTATTAATTTAATCTTGAAAAGCGTTAAACTTTCCCCTCTTGAACCGGTTGGATACATAGAACTGATAAAAATATACCTATTCCACAACAGGTATATGGAAGCGTATTCCATGGTTCAACTTGCTAAAAGAAACGTTCCATTCTCGATCACACTTTCAATGTTATACAATCGGATTCTGGAAAAAATCGATAAGCACAAGCTCCTGAAGATTTAATATGATAAGTGAATATCTTAAGTTATCATGGTGGCTCCTCATTGCTTTATTCCACATTCTGGGATTTATTGCAGGTCTGGATGCTATCATGCGGGGGCGTACTGAACAGGGTTCCATCGCATGGGCAATATCTTTGTTGTTTTTCCCGTATATTGCTTTACCACTCTACTTGATATTCGGAAGTAGAAAGTTTTATGGTTATATTGATGCTCGTCGTACAGGAGAACTTGAAATAAATCACATTGCACAAGAGTTATCTAAAAAAATAGAAAGATTCAAGACAACTTTAGAAAATTACCAAACGGAATATAAGGTTGTTGAACATCTTGCTAAAATGCCCTTTACCAGTAATAATAACGCTGAATTACTTATCGATGGAGAAGCAACTTTCCAGTCGATCTTCAAGGAAATAGAAGCAGCAAAAGATTATATCTTAATCCAGTTTTATACTGTACACGATGATGTGCTCGGTCGGAAATTAAAGGAAAAACTCATCCGGAAAGTTAAACAAGGTGTTCGAGTTTATTTCCTTTATGATGAAATTGGATGCCATTTACTTCCAAAAAGTTATATTGAAGAATTACGCGATAAAGGTATTAAAACATCTAATTTCAAGACCACAAAGGGTTGGAATAACAGGCTGCGATTGAACTTCAGAAATCACAGGAAAATCGTTGTGGTCGATGGTCATAAAGCTTACATTGGTGGGATGAATGTAAATAAAAAATATCTTGGTATTCATCCGAAATATGGGTATTGGCGTGATACTCACGTTTTGGTGGAAGGACCATCTGTACAATGCATCCAGCTTTCCTTTATTGCTGACTGGTACTGGGTAAATCATTCTGTACCAGAACTTAACTGGATTCCCGAAGCTTCTAAATCTGGAAATAAAAATATTCTTATTTTGCCAACCGGTCCTGCAGATGAGTTGGAAACATGCGGGATATTCTTTGTTCATGCAATAAATTTTGCCAGGCATCGATTGTGGATCATCAGTTCATATTTTGTACCAGATCAGCAGATTATATCTGCTCTTCAGCTTGCAGCCCTGCGGGGAGTCGATGTTCGTATTATTATCCCGCAAAAATCCGACCTTTTGATAACTTATCTTTCTTCCTTTTCATATCTCAAAGAAATCACTCAGACCGGTGCTAAAGTCTATCGATATAATAAAGGTCTTCTTCATGAAAAGGCAATACTTATCGATGATGAGATATCCATACTGGGAACTGCAAATCTTGATAACCGCTCTTTCCGAATAAATTTTGAGATCAATATGATCATTTCAGACAGGGACTTTGCCAGAGAAGTGGAAAACATGATGAAAGAAGACTTTTCACATTCTTTCCAGGTTGGATATGAAGACTATGAAAAACGACCCTTCTGGTTCAAATTAGCTGTTCGAATTTCCCGCTTGTTTGCTCCTCTGCAATAGCTGACACAAGTAAAAAGATCAACTCAGAATCCCTTGCTATCCTGCACCGCCGAAGCTGGCGAAGGCGTGTCCCTTTTAACAAAAGGGAACATAAGAAGCCATAGAAAGAAATTTACTGTAGGGTGGGTGCCAACCCACAAATTGCCTGCAGATAATATTTTCTTTGACATAAATAATTCAAAAAAGTAGTTTCGTTTGCGAGTTCAATAAGGCATAAATTAAAAATAAAAGAGAAAGCCATGAAAAGATTTTGCTATGTTTCATTGCTTATCGTTTCATTAGTAATAGGAGTTTTTTTAATCATTTCTTGTGATAAGAAAACCACGGAACCTGAAGACACAGAAGCACCAACAGTCATTATTACGTACCCGGCTAACAACTCAGAAATAATATCTGGAACATTAGTAACCATTCAAACCGATGTTAGCGACAATGAAGAAATTGAGAAAGTGGAATTCTATATTGACGATAGTTTAGTTGAAACAGATTACAATTCACCATATAATTACGAATGGGATACTACAGATTTAACAGGTAGCCACACAATTTATGCAAAAGCTTTTGATACCAGTGATAATAGTGCAACTTCCGATGTTATAACTGTTACTAGTATACCCGGTGAAATGATCTTCGTTCAGGGAGGGACATTTGAGATGGGAGACCATTACAATGAAGGTCAGAGTGATGAAATACCTGTACATTCAGTAACCCTGGATGACTTCTATATTGGAAAATATGAAGTTACTCAAACAGAATATGAAGCAGTGGTTGGTAATAATCCATCATATTTTAGTGGAGATAATCTACCTGTTGAACAAGTAACCTGGTGTGATGCAGTAACTTTTTGTAATCTGAAAAGTCAGCAGGAAGGATTAACGCCTTGTTATAACCTGAATGACTGGAGTTGTGATTTCAGTGCTAATGGTTATCGTCTGCCAACTGAAGCGGAATGGGAATATGCAGCGCGGGGAGGTATTAACTGGACAGATGATTACCGCTACAGCGGGTGCCATGAATATATCGTCCTGCCGGACTATGCTTGGTACTACTCCAATTCCGGAAGTCATACTCATGAAGTAGGCACAAGACTACCTAATCAGCTTGATACTTATGACATGAGCGGCAATGTGTGGGAATGGTGCAATGATTGGTATAACAGCAATTATTATTCTTCCAGTCCTTCTAATAATCCACAGGGTCCGGCTAGCGGTAGTCTTCGTGTTATACGTTGTGGTAGTTGGCTCTTCCCCGGTGGCGTCTGCCGGGTGGCTTTTCGCGATTACTTTTATCCTGAGTTCGGCTTCGACGATCTCGGGTTTCGTTTCGTGAGGACTCCCTGATGATTACCCTTTTACTCTTTAGCGCTTTTACCTGGTTATTTAACCGGGTGAACACTTTTTGCTTCCTTTTTCCTTCATAAACCCCGTTCTGCTGACAAATAATATACTAAAAGTCTTTTTTCTTTGACATAAATAATTCAAAAAATCAGTTTCGTTTTTGAGTTCAACAAAGCAATAAATGGATTATTCAGGTGATATGAATTGGAGGAGTTATGAATTATAATTTCTTTTTGAAGAGTAAGAATCAATTTTTGCTTTTATTATTAATACTTTTATTTAGCTGCAATTTTAATCCATTCCAAAGCGAGGAAGATATTTGGGATGGCAAAGTTTACACCATTCCTGAATTATTTGATAGTGATATTATACAGGATGGTAAAACCTATCTTGTTGAAGGTTATATATTTGAACTTAATTATTTCCCTGAAAGTGAAAGGTTCCTTTTATATCCCGGGATCAATATATACAAAGGCATAACATATCACAATGTAAACATAAATGTAGTGAAAAACTCAAGCTCAATTTTTAATAAGATCATTAATGCTTTTGAGAATACTGACGAAGAATGGATTCTGATTACTATCAGGGGAGAAGCAAAGGAAATTACAATAGCTGGAAATGGCTGGTCAGACGATATTTTTGTTATGGAGATTGATGCTATTAGAATTAGTGATTAATGAAAGATCTAAATACGGATATGAGAATTTATCAGCCAATGGCTGACTTGTTCGGGGATACAATCGTTAGGCGATATGACCAACAATTAGGTCAGGGAACTTCGATGTCTGGTTTCTAAAAATCGAAGCATAATCGGAAAAAATAAATTCGTTGAGAATCATACAACCTGCGACAACCTATGAAAGGTTATATAAGGAGGAATGCGAACATGGAACAAAAATCTTTGAGGGAAAAGATTGATGAACATACCTGGAACCAATTTTCCACAAGGCTTCCAAAGAAAGAGGCTGTAGAAGTCCTTCGCGAACTTTTTGATTATACGGTGGAAAATCTATCCACAAGGATTGATCAGATAAAAGTCGACGATAGTAAGGCAATCTCCTTCTTTTCTGATTCCAGAGAATTTTTGACTCTCAACATAACTCGCAATAATCTACGCATCTATATACATCCTGCAGCCGGGACTTTTTTTGAGCCAAAAATGAGCATTAGAGTTGAAAAATTTAATTTTTGGAAAAGTTCTTATCATAAGACATCTGGAAAATATCGTGGTATATCCGTCTGGATTTCAGAAAAGATGTATCTACCAGAAGTAAAGTCACTTATAGACAACATTCCAAAGAAAATGGGGTAAAAGGATATAGAAAGTGAAGATTTTAGAGACGATTTGTAAATAAAGGAGATAATTATGAAATGCTTTAAAAAAACCATTTTACCGATCTTACTTACAGGAATTTGGATCAACATATCTGCAACTATAAGATGGGAATTACTTATAAAATCATACTGGGTTGAACAGTACGAAAATTTGGGTCTTGTGTTTCCAAATGAGCTCATAAATGGAATTACCTGGATGATCTGGGGATTCTTATTTGCCACCATAATATTTGTACTTTCAAAAAAATTCGGAACAATCCAAACAGCTCTTTTATCCTGGTTTGCGGTATTTGTTATGATGTGGGTAGTTATTTGGAACATAAGGTTTTTACCAACCGGAATGTTATGGTTTAATGCACCATTGGGTTTATTTGAAGCATTCGTTTGTACTTTGATCTGCAAAAGATTTTTAAAAAGTAATAGAAAAATATTTTTTAAGGAAGATTAAATGAAGAGATTTTTATTTTTAATAACACTTTGTATAATAATAGCCAGTTGTATTTTCGGACCTGACGGTGAAGATTTTTCCTTTTCTGTCACAATTAAAGACACAGACGGCAATCCTGTGGAAGGTTTGAACATATCATTGTTGAATAAAATAAACTGCCCCTTCTGGGAGGAATTCCCGTGGACTACACGGGCACAGACCACAATTACTCTTACAATAAGTTACGAATGTACTACAGAAGTGTATATTGAAGATATTGAAAGAAACCGGATTCGTACTCTTATGAATGAAGAAGTAGAACCAGGTTATCACAACGTAAACTGGAATGGAACCGATGATAACGGGATCTATCTGCCCAATGGAGTTTATTACAGCACTGTGGTTCTCACTCGGAGCGATACGATCTCATTCCAAGCAGAACGAACCATGTATTTGATGTCATTCAGCGATAGCCATAAAAACGGCACTACCAACAGTGAAGGAAATTTCAGCACAATCAGCAAAAAAGCATTCATAAACTTCTCCGATGTTGATTCTCTGGAAATCGTGGATGAAGATGGAGGAAGTTATGGGATGCAGGCTTTTTCGGACACAACTGCTATTTGTATAACCGATCCGGAGAATGATGAACTTCTTCAAATCGAATTTATGAGAATAACAGATAAGAATAATAAAATTAGTATTACCTGGGATCCCGAGAACAGAGCAGTTACTAAAAGACCAATCTCTCCAGCTTCTAGTATTTCTAGGGATGGTGGCAATATTGTAGTTCCTATTTTGGAAAAAATTGCTAACTACCCTAATCCGTTTAATTAATTGGATAGTTGCAGGCTGGGTGCCAATCTACCGAGCTGTTGTTCTTTTAATCCCACGAATTAATTCGTGGGTTTCCGGGTAGTGGTAAAAATATTTTTAGTAAAAATTGTTCCCGGAGGTACTATGAAAAACTTTTCCCTGCTGCTTATCCTGTTTATGACTGTTTCAATTTTGCAATTTGGCTGCGATTGCACAGATCCGGATAATGATAATGAAACCGATATTGCTTATCTTGAACTATATTGGAACAATCAGGTTTATTACTCTGAAACCCTTACGGAAGATGATGATGGTGATAGTAAAGAAATTACTTTGCCGGACGATTCGGTGGTGAATTTGCAGAAATATGTCTTCACCAAGTACAATCCTTATTCGATGAAAGATCAGTATTGGTTTAATTGCTTAGCTGTTAAAGCTGGTTATTATTCCCAATATCCACATTGTGCTAAAGAGGATACGATCCGCATCTATGCTGATAGCGGCTTTGCCCCGGTGGAAACTGAAAAAGTTTGCGGTCTTATTTATAATAAATATATGGGGATAATTAGAAATGTTGAGTTAGAGATATTGAACAAGTCAGATTCAACATTTGTAGCTAATATAAACACAGACGCTGATGGACATTATGCCATAGAATTGGCATTTGGAGAATATCTGATTAAACATGATGCGTTAACTTTTGAGATAATTGATTTTACTATAATAAGTAATTACAAAGATGTTATGTTTATTGAATATATTGAGATTCCGTAAACCACTAAACCATTTTCTATCTGACAGTTAGCGTTAGTTTAACCAGTTTCGGTTCAAGATAAACAAGGCAAAAAATGGATTATTCAGGTGATATGAGATAGAAGAAGATGAAAAAATCTAAATGCGAGATATATGAACTGTTCAGGGATACATACGTTAGCAAAAACTCAAAATGGAGGAGAAGATGAAAAAAATAATTATAATTACTATTTTGATGATTTTCTCAATATTATCGGCACAAAATGCTGTTTGGGAAAATCCAAAACCATTTGTTTTGGGAGATAACATTGAACTTCAACTTCCAAGCATTAAAACATCAGATGGAAACACCATATTCTTTTGGTCAAAAACTGAACTCGAGGGAAGAATTATGTATGCAACCAAATTAAATGAAATGGGTGAATATCAATGGATCGAAGAAAAAAAGGTTGTTCTTGAACATGTTCCTGCTTTGGCTCTTATGGAAATTATTGAGATTGAAAATAATGATTATGTTTTACACTTTGGTCATGTAGACTTTAAAAACGGACCTTATGATAATATTTATAATATTATGGATAATGATGGGAATATGCTCTGGAATGATAGTTTCAGTTTATTGGATCATAATGATGAGTTATATCCGGTTTCCCTATTCTCTGATAATGTAGCTGGTTTCAATATACTGTGTCAGAATCAAGATAATGATGAAACAAAAATTATTCACTTTGATCTAAATGGAGTTTTAACAGAAATAGATGTTTCCAGTTATTCTTATGCAAATGAACCAACCTTCCAGATAATAAATTATAATAATTTTTATTATATGCTCTACGTTGAAAGTGGTGATTTGGTTTTTGCAAAACTGAATAACAATTATGAACCTATAAACATTTCAATCATTCCATTAAATGTTACAATTTGTGTTAATGATAGGATACATCTTTATTCCTACGAAAATGAATTTTATATTGTAGAGGAATTTAATGAAATTGTCTGCAAAATATCAGAGAGCGGTGATCTGATCTGGTTAACAAACTGGAATTTTGATCGTTCATTTAATCACTTCCATCAAGGTATTACAATTGATGGAAAGATATTTATTCTTGATATCTATAATGATCAAGTTCACTTTATTGTCATAAATAACGATGGAGAAATTGAGGTGGAACTTCCCATTTTGCAAGGTGATGATTTTCTTCAATATTTTCATGTTTCTTATAATGAAAATGACAAAATAAATGTGATCACTGCATCCTACGAAGATGATACATATAACTATTTAGCACAAACTGTTGATCTCGATGGAACAATGACATATTCGATTGATGGTCTACAATTGGATATTACACCAAAAACCTACAACCTTGTATTAATATCATATCCCGATAATTTTTCATTTCTATTTCTTTATGTTGGTGAAGGTCGTAACACATATCTTGAAATAAATTCATATAATGAGAACGGAACTCAAATAATTCCCGAAGATCAGACTTTATTAGAAACATCTTTTGTTTCTTTTTCATGGCAGGTTTGTTCTCAATACTTAGAAGATGAGAATAACATTCTGATTGCATTCGTCTCAAATCGTGGTGGTTATTGGGATGGTGAAGTTTATATACAAAAAATCGATCAATCTGGGAATTTGCTCTATGAAGAAGAAGGCAGGTATTTGACTACTTATGATTCACATGAAGACATCGAAGATATTATTATTAATGAAGATGGCTTTGTGTTCATTGTTTATGAGATTTTTGATGTTGTAGAATATCTGAAATGTGATGTTTATGATCGAAATGTAGAATTTGTTAGAACTTACACACTTGATAGTGGTAATGTTTATTATCTTACTTACCATAATTGCACTGACAATGGATCTATTGTAGGTTGGAAAAATACAAGTTGTGTTAAAATTCTCAAATTCGACGAAAATGAAATTTTATGGGATAACCCATTATCAATAAATCTTCCCACTGGAAACGATTACATCGAAAAGATATCTGATAATTATTTTCTTTGTAGTTATAATTATGAAAGATATTTGTATAAGTTTAATGATGCTGGTTCGCTTTGCCCCGGCTGGTTAAATGGTTTTCACATGAACCAAATAGAAAATCTATCATATATACCATTGGTACAACAAGCAAATGATTGTTTTTATTTTATAGGACAAATCTCTGAAGATGAATATCAATTATTAGGTATAGACTCAAATCAGCAGATATTGTTTGATGATTTGAATATCATTATGCCATATTTCGATTTTGGTATCGATCCCCTCATCGATGAAAATATTTTTCTCGCTTACCAGGATACTATTCAGCAATGTGTTACAGTTGATAAACTCGATATGGCAGGTCAAAATATCTGGAGCAATAACGCTTTGAATTGGGATCCAAGCTATTTATATGGTATCAGTTTACAACAATCCAGTGAAAATAGCATTTCAATAGTCTCTATACTTACCGATAATTTACGCTTCGCTTCTTTTGATTTAGATGGAAATGTAGTAACACCACCCAATGGTGTAATAATTGCCGACGGACGTGGTGAAAAAAGAATTATTAACACTCATGAAATGGATAACAGTCAGTTTCTTGTCACATGGGTCGATTATTGTGTTGGAAATATTCTTGATGGTGACTGTATAGATTATAATGCGATCTGTGGTCAGCTTTATGATTTCAGTTCATTATCGTATAACGAAAATATTATATCAGATTATTCAACCTTAAAATTATCAAACTACCCCAACCCCTTCAACCCCACTACTACTATTTCTTTCTCAATACCAAATAAAAGCAAAGTCGATCTTTCTGTTTACAACACTAAAGGTCAAAAAGTTAAAACACTCGTCAAAGATCAATTTACTGCAGGAGATCACAACATACTCTGGAATGGCACGGATAACAATAATCAACCGGTTTCATCAGGAATTTATTTCTATAAATTGAATGTAAATGGAAAAACAGAAGCAGTAAAGAAATGTTTGCTGTTGAAATGAAAAATAAAGCTCGTAGGGTGGGCGCCAACTCACCGAGCTGGTTCGAATCCCTTGCTATTCCCTTTTAGCAAAAGGGAACATAAGAAGCTGTAGTAAGTTGTAGAGCTGTTGTTCTTTTAATCCCACGAATTAATTCGTGGGTTTCCGGGTAGTCGTTGGGTGGGTGCTAACCCACAAATTGCCTGCGGAAAATATTTTCTTTGACATAAATATTTCATAAAAGCAATTTCGTTTTTGGATAAACAAGGCAAAAGAAAATGGATTATTCAGATGATATAAAATTGAAGAAGATGAAAAATCTAAATGAGAAATTTAAGATATAAATGTCGGGATTTATGTTATGCGAAAAATAAACTTAATAAATCTTTCTTAATGTAGGGAGAAATAATGTGTTTTTTTTACTTCGCTACTAAAATGGATTATAATTTTAAAACACATACAATACAGATATGAAAAATATTTATTGGAGTAAACTAGAACCATATTCGGGAGATAACAAAAAGAGCTTTGAAGAGCTTTGTTATCAAGTTGCTAGAGAGGAATTTGATAACAAAGGTGTTTTTACATCTATTGATGATAGTGGTGGTGGAGACGGAGTTGAATTCTATATTACTTTACCAAATGGAGATGAATGGGGTTGGCAAGCAAAAATCTTTGGTGGCAATGGGAGATTAAGCGAAGGAGGTAGAAAAGAACAAATTAAAAAATCCTTGCAAACTGCATATAAAAAACACCCTAATCTAAAAAAATGGTTTTTTTGTAGTAAAAGTAATTTTACTTCAGGGGAGAAGTCATGGTTTGAAAATAATTTACCACAATCTAAAAAAAATGGTGAGATAGTTGTACCTACGAGTACAAATATTGAATTGATACATTGGGGTGAAAGCGAATTCATTAATTTTTTAAGACAATATCCAGATATCCATAATTTTTTCTTTTCTGAAAATTTACTTACACAGAGTTGGTTTGAAGAAAGGTATAAAATAGATATAGAAACTTCACAAATTAAAGCAAAATATGAGTCTAGAATTCATATTTCTACAGATATTGATAATACGGTTAACAAAATCTTAGGAGGAAAAAGACTTACTGAAATTCTTGATGTAGAAATGGAGAATCAACAAGTTGTAATGTATGCAGAAGAATATAAAAATTCTCTTGTAAAATTGTTCTCAGAAGATGTTGAGGATGAGTACAAAGACATACAATCGGAATTCAGAAAACTTTCTCTTGGTAAATCCGACATAATTGAAGATGGAATAAATAAACTAAAAGAGTTAAAACAGTTAGTGCTTAATAAAGATGAAGTAAATCTAAAAATCAAAATAAAAGAATTTGAAATATACATAAAAACCTTATGGTACTTTTACAATGAATATGACAGGTTAACAGATTCTAAACTTTGCAAGCCAATAAATTATTTAAGAGAAGAGCGTGAAGAAGTACCTTTAACAATTTCAGAAAAAGAAAGAACAAATTTTATTAATAGAATTTTCAATTTTTTTAATAAAATTTTCATAAAAAAAGAAACTGAAAAAAATTTAGCATACAACCACCAAAAAAAGAATCTGAAGAAATTAAAAAAGAAAACAGAAGGAGAGGCAAGGCAAGAGATATTCTTTTTAGTCCACTCTACTCACTAAATGAATATGCTATTACATCATTAGAGGGGTCTTATAAAGTTTTTGAATTGATAGATCAAAATGAGCTACATATTTCAGGTGAAGCTGGAATGGGAAAAACTCATGTGTCATTCAATATTTATGAAGATCAAATTGTACATCAAAAACAATCGGCGATATTTATTTTTGCAAAAGACATAACTACAAACTGTCCTTTGGAGGAACAATTAAAAGATAATTTAGGTATTCCAACTGGTTGGTCTTTTGATGATTTTTTGGGTGCTTTGGAAGTGTCCGCAAGGATAAATAAAGTTAAAATACCCATTATAATTGATGGTTTAAATGAGTCTGAATATTGGAATAAAGTTTGGAAAAATGGATTAGACAAACTAATTAGAAAAATTGAACAAAAACACAAACATTTGGTTGTAATTACTACTTATCGTACTTCTTATAAAGATCAGTTATTTCACGAAAATTACTTTGATTACAAAACTAATGAGAATTGGTGGAAAAAGAAAGTCCGTGTTCGTGGTTTTAAAGGACTGACTTGGGAAGCTATAAAACGTTACTTTGATTTTTATAAGATAGAATTAAACATTCACTCCAATGCTATCGGTGATTTCAAACACCCATTATATTTGAAATTGTTTTGCGAAACAAAGAACCCTGAGCGTAAAAAGAAAATAAAAGTGTCATTTCAAAATGAGGATTTATTTGAAGTCTTTGATGAGTATATAAAAAATAGCAATAAGAATATTACAACTACTCTGCAAGCACTAGATCCTAAATATAATAACGACTTCACCAAAGATAAACTATTTAAACTTTCTGAATATATTTGGATTAATGATTTAAGAGGAATGCCTCGCTCAGAAAATCTATTTGGAAGAGAGGAATTAAGAATTTTTGAAGGAGAGAATTTATTAGTATATAGGGAATGGAACAGAGAAAATAATAAAGAAGAAATACAATTTACATATGATTTATTGGGTGGATATATAATTTCAAATTATTTGATAAAAAAATATAAAGAAAGCTATCCATTATTAACAATTCAATCTGATAATATCTTAATAAAATTATTCAAAGTTGGACTAGAATTTATAATGCCAGAAAGTGGAACGAAGCTTTTAGGTGATTTGTTTATGAATACAAATAAAAAAGTTGGTGGCAAAAATCCATTATTAAAATTTGTTAAATCTAGGAGATTTAGGAAAAAATTATTAAATAAAAAAACTCAACATCCCTTATTTAACGATATTCTTAGAACAATTAGTATTCTTTTGATTAAAGAAAAGAAGATTTTCTTATTCGATGAATTAAAAAATGAAAGAGCAAAGAAATATTCAACAGAATCTCTTTTTGAAATAAATACGAAATATATCAAGAAAAATGAACGAGCAATAAAAGAATTTCTAAAAAATGAATTTTTTAGTACTAATAACAAGTATTTCCTTTTTGATCTTGCTGAAAATGTAGAACTGGACATAGATCATCCTGTGAATTTTAATTTCTGGTCAGATTTACTAAACAGTCTCTCAATGGTTGAGGGGGATTTATCTTGGAGTGAATATGTAAGAAATAATCATTCTTGGTACGGTAGTTCTCATTTCTCAAATTTTGTAAACAGGTTTGAAAATGCTTGTAAAGAAGAGAGAGAATTATCTGATAGAGTTCATATTGCTGCAAAAAAGGTGATGTGGATTCTAACAACAAACATTAGAAAACTTAGAGATGAGGCAACAAGAGCTTTATATTATTATGCAAGAAAATATCCAAAAGAGTTTTTAGGACTGTTGGAATATTCCTTGAGCATAAATGACCCATATGTACCAGAAAGGATGCTAGCTTCAGCCTACGGCTTGGCAATGGCAAGACAGAATGATTTTGAAGACGACACATACCACAAAGAATGGTTACCAAAATATGGAAAATTCCTTTTTAACAATGTTTTTGCTGAAGATGCAAAATATACTACTACTCACATTTTGGCGAGGGATTACGCAAAAAGAACGATTGATATAGCTTTATTACACCATCAAGATTTATTAACTGATACTGAAAAACAACAAATTATATATCCATTAAAAAATTATCCGCATCGGGAATGGAAAAAAAGTGAAGATAGAGATGAAAAGCAGTATCATTATGGAAATGCACCGATACATATGGATTTTGAAAATTATACAATCGGAAGATTGGTAAAAGATAGAGGAAATTATGATTTTAACAACAATGAATATAGAAAGGTTTTATCTAACATTTATTGGAGAATTTATGATTTGGGGTATTAATTGGAAAGTTTTAGTGAAATAGATGAACAAATAGCAAGGGAAAGATGGAATTATCCTCGTCATGATAATGCAGGAAAAACTGATCGTTACGGAAAGAAATATTCGTGGATTGCATTTTATGAAATGGCAGGACATAGAAGTGATTTAGGTATGTTAAAAGATTGGGATGATGAAGATGAGTTTAGAATATCCGATGTAGATATTGATCCAAGTTTTCCTGTTGAATTAAAAAAAATTGATTTATTTAAAGCATTGGGGGATGATAATTTCCTAGGTAATGCAAGTAAATCTACTGAAAGTTGGTATGACACAGACAGTGATTTAAATACTTCCAAATATATTCATATAAAAAATAAATTTGAAGGCGACAAAGAGCATGAATGGATACTTTTGAAAGGTATTGTTGCTCAGAAAGATAAAGTGGACCAAACAAGAGATATTCATATTGCCATTAATACTCTTCTTGTTAGCGAAGAAAATTATGAAAAAATTAAAGAGGTTTTAAAAAAACACTCTGACTATACATTTGGATATATAAGAGCAATAGACCATTATTATCTATTTGAAGGAGAAATCCCTTGGTGCAATTTAATGCCAAATGATTATTCTGAAAACCTAAGGATACGATATAACTACCGCAATGTTGGAATAACAAAAAAAGAATTAAAAATTCTTAATGGTAGTAGAGAATTAACAAAAGAGGAACTTGCCAAGCTTAAAGAAAAAGAAAATGATGTTATAGAAATAGAAGTTGAAAGAACTACTTTTGAGAGTTCTTGGGAAAGTTATCATAGTGATATTATTCCAGTACGTGCAGGGGGAACAATTACCCCTTCAAAAAGTATTTGTGAAAAATTAGGATTATTTATAAAGTCTCAAAGTTCTGATTTATATAATGAAAACGGTGATTTAATTACTACCAGTATTAAATATGGAGAAGGTTATGATCAAACTTCAACTTTTACTTATATTAGAAAAGAATATCTCGAAAAATATTTAAAGGATAGTAATAAAAAAGCTATATGGTTTCAGTGGGCAGAAAAGAGATATTTCTCAGATGGAGTAAAGAAATTAAGTTTTGGAAATGAAAAGAGTAAAACTGAATACAGAAAATACTTCAGAATAATTTTATAATAAGGTTTTTTGAATATGCTATTCGCTTCGCTCGTTCGTGGCGCACAGGGCACGTTATACACTATATCTCCTTCAAAAGTTCTTCGATAGCTTTTTTCAATTGTACATTGTTGACAGTTTCAGCTTGAAAATTATATAAGGTTAGTATGAAGAATAAAGACGAAATAATGAAAACAGCTAATACATATAAAACTACTGCGAAGTATTATGACTCTGATAATAAAGATCTCTTAAAAGATGATATTGACTTCTACATAGATTATGCAAATAAAATAAACGGAAAGGTCCTGGAACTTGGTTGCGGTACCGGCAGAATAACTATTCCAATTGCTATGGCAGGTCACCAGATCTGGGGATTAGACGTTTCCGAACCAATGCTGGATGTTTTTAGAGAAAAAGCAAAAAAGGAAAATAAAACAACTAACGAAAACCTGCAGATACTAAATGGTGATATGAGAAATTTTGAGTTAAACCAGAAATTCAAACTGATTTTTATTCCTTTTAGAACATTTCAAAGTCTAATTACAGAAGAGGGGCAACAGAGTTGTCTGAAGTGCTGTCATGAGCATTTGGATGATGATGGGTTATTTATAGTAAATGTATTTAAACTCCTGGAAGGACACCTTGATGAAAGCTGGGTTCAACCGGAGAAAACAGATTATGAAACTACTGATGATGGCATTAAAATAAAAAGAACACACATACGTGAGAGAGTGGATCTGGAGAATCAGGTTATCTACCCAAAACTGATATATTACGTAACCAATAAAGATGGAAAGACAGAGAAGTATTATGAACACCTTGCCATAAAATATTATTATGTGGGTCAACTAAAGGAATTATTACAGAAAAATGGATTTGAGGTTATCAACGAGTTTGGTTATTATGATAAGTGTTCCATCGAAGAAGGTGGAGAGATAATCTTTGTTTGCAAAAAAAATTAAAAAATATCTATGAATGAATCAGATCTATTTCAACCAATAAATGAATATCTAATTAAAAAAGGAAAATTTATGAATTTGGTAAAAATTACTATTATTATGTTTGTATTAACTCTTCTATGTTCTAATCTTTCAGCGATAGACGAAAAGGGTTTAAAAGTAGGCTTTAGTTATTCTACCCTTACCGGCAGTGAAATGATCAATGCAGAATTTCGTTCTAATTTCTCAGCTGGTATATTTGTAAATAAAAGGCTTAACAAATGGCTTATATTACAACCGGAATTACTTTATTCATCTAAGGGAGCAATTTACGATGGTAAAGAAAAACTTTATGTAGATGAAGATATGGACGGTTATTTTGATGAAGATCCTTATGATCAGATTGATAATGATGGTGATGGGCTTATAGACGAAGATCGTCCTGATTCAGGTTTTAATGTAAGTGGGTATTACAAACTATATTATCTTGAAATTCCAATTCTTTTAAAAATGACAACAGAGCATTTTATTTCTAATAACCTAAATATTATTTTGGGACCATCATTCAATATTCTTCTTGATGACAAAAATAAGCTTAAGCAAGCTGGAAATGAATATCTAAGCGGTCATTTATCTGAATTGAACATTTTTGATCTAAGTGCAATTTTCGGTCTTGAGTATTCTATTAATAAGTTTAAATTTGAATTGAGAGTAAATCAAGGCTTAATTCAAAATAAATTCAAATCAGTAAGTGAAGTATTTATGGAGGATTATCCTGATCTTTTTATCTCATTTTTTGGAGAGGATTATCAAGAATATGTTAAATGTAGTGAAAATTACGGATACAATACTTTATTTTCGGTTTTTTTGAGTGTATCGTTTTAATTATAAAATACCGTCTAACAAAAGCACCTGCGGTTTTCTTTCAATGAGGATTTAGAAATTGGGATCGTTCCAATCCCGCAACACGCAACCCTTATATCTCCTTCAATATCTCTTCGATAGCTCTTTTCAGTTGTACATCATCATCTCCTACAATCTGCTTAGGTGTGGGTTCAATGATAATATCGGGTTGCACTCCAATTCCTTCCATATTTGTACCGTCATAGCGGAAAATCCCGTTACTTGGCATTCGCATACTGGAGCCATCTATAAGATTATGGTGTCCAGTTCCGATAACCGAACCGATGGTAGGCATTCCAATAACTTTCCCAAGCTCCATTTGCTGGAAAATCGTGGGGAAAATCTCTGCATCGGAAAATGAATTCCACGCATCCCCCGAAAACCAACAGTAGTTCTCTTCGTCCTTCGCAGTATGCTACGGAGAACGGAAAGGTATCTCATTGAAAAACAATAAAATAAAACACAGAAATGCAATTAAAAAGTTTTTGAAAAGATATTCTACATAATATTAATTTTGTTCATCGTGGGCAAATAGAAAATTATTATAATTTGAAGTGCATTCTTTCTCTTAAAACCGGCATAATATAAATTGCGTTAAAAAATTAGTAATAAACAAGCGTTAA
>JAGLWO010000638.1 GCA_023133395.1 Candidatus Cloacimonadota bacterium
TTTCGAATGGAGCCAGGTTTATAGCCGTATTATTAACAGGAATCGAAGGGAAAGTACTGGTCCCACTGATTACATTTGTGTTATAATTTAAGCTGGTAAGGTTAACATAGACCTCATCACTATTGATATCTCCACAATTAAGAAGTTCGATATTTACTTCGCAGGCTGTATTTTGAATTAGTTTTCCTTGGAGATTATTTACAATGAAATCAGATAAACAAACCTCTGGAGATTGAATTTCTATTAGTACAAGGAAATCATTGAGACCCAAATTTGAACTAACATTAAAATATAATTCGAACTGAAATCCATTTTTCCATTCTGGATTAATTTCTAATTGAAAGTTACCTGTGAAAACCTCTTCAGGAGCAAGTGTGCTTGTGGACGCACTTCCGGATAAAATTTGGATATAGTTATCGTTTGAAACCAGCTCTATTTCAATATCTTCAGCGGTTTGATTACCCAGATTTTTGAAAGTAGCTTCAAAATCTATAGTTTGACCTGAAATTGTTTCTTCCAAGCAATAATCAAGCAGAGCTACAATGTTAGCTTCGATCACTGTGAGGTCTTCTGTTTTGGGAATAAACCCGTATTTTGAGGAGGTTACACAATAATCCCCCGGTTGAAGATCTACAGGTATAACTACAGAACCGGTTTCATCTGTCAACCCACAAACAACCAGACTATCCGAATTTGTTATTGCGATTGTAAATCCAGATTTGTCAATGAATGGTTCAACGATTTCAACTTCGAGACAATTCAAACCAGCAATAAACTCACTTTCAAAAACTATATCCACTTCCTGGGGAATATCAGTCCATATAGCCAGACCCGGATCGCCCAGCAGGTTATAAACGTAGAAATAAAATTGATCAGAATTAAGGGCATTTCCCCAAGCATGACAATAAGGATAATTTATATATGCATCCATTTTACCAGCTAACATCATTTCAGCACATTTGAATAGATTTTCCTGCGTAACACCATGATAAATTCCCATATCGATTGCATTGTTAAACCAAGTTTTAGTATCAATTTCACTGGGTCCGATAAAAGCTATTGCTCCTTTAGGAACGGATGGGGAGCCAGCAATCAGCCAGGTTTCACCGAAACAGGATGGATTACCAGAGTATGCAAAATTTCCTCCACCACAGGTGATGCTGGTTACCATTGGCAGCATATAGCCATTACTTAAATTGTTAACGTGATCACTATTAAAATAAGGCTCATACCAGTATGATGGTCCTCCTGCCCCCCGGTAATTCACAAAAGAATAACCGGAATTTATTTTATTAATCAACTGGGATGAGCTTGTTTGCCAGGGAGAAATGAATGTGTCGACTTCTGTAAATTCAAAATCCAGTAATTTCTCGCGACACGCCATCACTGTTTCCCGTGGAGAATAAAATTGCCACCAACCATCATCTATATAACTAATCATCAGAGCTCTTTTCATCCAATCTGTTTCCATATACGGGTTGCTTTCATAGCTGATTATTTTGTTGATTACTGTATTAAGTTGAATCTGACTCTGAATAGAAATTCTACCTATCATTATATCAGGAAAATAATCATCGCCATCCAACAATGTATAGCTATGGTCAGTTACATCCCAGGGTGTGTAATATCCCTGAACATAAAATGAAGGTACAACGATACTACCCGATACATCACCGACAAGAACAACATATTCAGGTGGAGTTTCCCAGTTATCATAAGCATCCTGTAAATAATCTTTTATTGCATCGTTAGTTGAACCAGTTTCAGACAATGTCGCTAGTTTGGTTTTATAACCCAGTTTTTCTTTCCACCTGAGAAGGGGTTCCAGTGTTGTTGATATGTTGTCCGGGCTAATGAATAAATATTGTCCTTCCTCTGAATCTCTTACAGGTGTTGTTCCGTAAATTTTTATTTGAGCAAGTTTTGTAAAAGCTTTGTGTGATGTTGATTTTGTCAGAGGATTATCCGTTATTGAATGGTCTACAGTGAATTCAAAATTAATATTCTTTAAGATCCTAATTTTATTTAAAGCTGGATTATACTGAACTGCTGCAATGGTAATTTGAGAGAATCGAACACCTCTCATTATATTTGGTTTGCTGATAGTTACGATATCTTCTGGCAGCCATTGATCTCTTTGGTAATAATTTTCGGTGAAGTTCTGGTTGTCTTGCCAGCCAAAAGGAATGATTTTTTTATCTATATCAGTTTCTTCGAATTCATATTGTGAATTTATAACTTTGAAATTCCCGGTTTCAGGCAGACTCACGAATTTTGTATAAACAGGCAGTTCTGCTTCCTCGGGTCTTCCTGAATTTACACAATCAGAAATTTCTAACTGATTATATTCTTCATTAATTATGTATTTAGAAGAAATTTTTTCAATTTCAAAACTTCCGGTTATTTGAAGAAAGTTTTTATCTCCATTAAGTTGGACATTCTGTGAAAATAGAGGGAAAACAAATAAAGTTATAATTATAATTAAATAAACAAATTTCATAATACTTCCAAATAGATTATTTTATTAAAAGGCACTTTTTAGTAGAAACAGTCTTATTGTCAATTTTTAAACTGTAAAAGTAGATACCTGAACCAACAGGACGGCTGTTATCATCGGTTCCATTCCAGGTAACAGAGAGGGTGTGAGCAGGAGAGGGTGTGACGATGGGAAATTCTTTCACTTTCTGTCCTTTGATATTATAAATAATTATTTCTGTGTTCTTAGCGTATTTTGCGAGAGAAAATGAAATAGTTGTTGCAGGACTGCGACCGGTTCCTAACGGTTTAAACGGATTAGGATAGTTTTGATAAAGAATATTACTCGGTTTGAGAATTGATATATCCTCAACTCCTTGTTGATTTTGGTCAAAGTAGAATGCTCCCATATCTGCTATTGTTCCATCTGGGTCAAGAGGTGAATTGGGATCACCAGCGTCTATGCAAGGAGACATTGTAGAATCCGGGATTGGAAAATTAACCCAGGTTAGATGAAAATCTCCGTTTTGCGGGTCTGCAAATAATGGGTCTGAGTCTATGTTTCCTTCCAACCAATTAACTGTACCATTGTTATTTGTAACAATACCAACCTCTCCGTTCTGAATATCTGAATAGGAAATTGTAATAGAAATTGAATCACCTTCAGGAGAAAAATACACTTCCTCTGGAGTATTATCCCATAAAATACAGTTCAATAAGGTTGGACTCGAACATTCCCAGCAATAAATACCACCACCATTATCCAACGACATATTCCTGCTTATAGTAACGTTTGTCAAAATAGGTCTTGAAAAAATAAAGTAACCAGCAATGTAGAGTCCAGTACAGTAAATACCCCCTCCTTTATTATTTGTGGTATTTTCACTTATAATAACATTAGTTAAGATCGGGCTTGAATCCCAAAGATAAATACCTCCACCGTTATTACCGTGATTCTCATTTATGGCAACATTCATTAAACTTGCATCAGAATAGGCTTCTAAGCAAATTCCACCACCTAGATTGGCAGTATTTTCTTTGATGGTTACATTGTTTAAACTCGGATTTGAGTAATAATGACAATATAACCCTCCACCATTTGAAGCAGAATTTTCACTTAAGATAACATTATTTAATTTTGGATTGGAATTATCTCCGCAATAAATTCCACCTCCCGAGTAATACGCTTCATTTTGTCTTATGATGATGTTTTCTAAACTTGGACTGGAACGACTTGTTAAATAGATTCCACCACCATTACGACGAAATCCATTCTGAATTGTCATTTTCTCAATGGAAAAACAACTATCCCCTTCACAGAATAAAATACCTTTTAATTCCTCTCCATTTAAAATTGTTAGCTCCTCATCTTCTCCAATAAAAGAGACAAAACTTTTACAGTTTAAAGGGAAATGTTCTGTTGTTTGAGATTGTGAGTATATTCCATTTGCTAAATAGATATCATGAGGATAGTTAATGTTCGCAATAATTTTTCTCAGAGCATGTGCAATAGTAAGAAGTGATTGATCGGGACTAAGTCCGCTGTTATCATCAGAACCGGAAGGACTGACATATAAATCATGATTAACTTGTTCAACCTTACTGTTCTGGATATCAAATGTAAAATTATCTAAGGGATAAGCAAAATAATTATCTGGTTCCAAAACAGTAAAAGTATCGACAATTACATTGATAGTTGGGCAAATATAATCAACATATAAATCCGACCCGGAGCCGCTGGAATTTAAGAATATATTACATCGATTAGTAGAATCAAAAATTGGAAAAGAATTATGAGAACAGTAAATCCCACCACCAAAATTATCTGTATTATTTTCACTTATAGTAACATTCTCTAAAATCGGAGAAGAATCAAATCTAATATAAATTCCGCCTCCACAATAAAAAGCACTATTCCCTTTTATGGTTACATTATCTAAGTGGGGACTGGCATTGTTCTCACAGTAAATTCCACCTCCACCACCAGAAAAGCTGATTGCATGATTATCAACTACATTCACATTCTTTAAATATGGATGGGAATTATCCCGGCAATACATTCCAGCACCAGATTTTGCTATATTCCCTTTTATAATAACATCTTCTAAACAAGGACTAGAGTTTGGATAACAGCAAATTCCACCACCACTAACTGCAATATTTTCTGTTATCGAGCAATGTTTTACCAAAATATCAGATGAATTATAAAATTTTATTGCACCGCCATAAATACCTGAAGATCCACCAGTAGTAGCCTTTCCATATTCAAGTTTACAATAAATAACTTTTGAGCTGTCCTGCCCGTTTGTATTTGTATCATAGAATCTTAAACTGTGCCAACTTCCAGCATTTGAATAGAAATTACTAAAACCTGTTGTATCACAAATAGTAAAAATAATTGTATCATTTTGAGTTCCTTCTGCTAATATTCTTCCATAAATATTAAATTTATAATGACTGGAAAAAATTACTTGAATTCCAGGTTCGATGGTTAATTCATCTCCTTGCTGGATAGAAATTTCACCATCAATTATGTATGGGCTGTTTGGGAATGTCCAGACTCCATTTACATTCCCTGCAGGGATGTGAGTATCTGCAACAGAAAAAGTAATAATGAGCAATAGGAAAAATAGAATTATTATTCTTTTCATAAAGACCTCCTAAAGCCCATGATTTAAAATATATCGTTTGTCATTATTATCTAGTTTGAGTTACATCTATTTTAAAAGCAAACACTTCTTTGTGTCTACAATTTTATCATTAACTTTTAATCTATAGAAATACACGCCAGAGCTGACAAGTTTATTATTCTCATCTGTGCCGTTCCAGGTGACTGAATGTTGTCCTGCTAATAGCTGAGATGCTGAATTTCTAAGAATCTGTTTTACTTTCTGCCCTTTGATATTATAAATTACAATCTTTGCGTTCTTTGCGTCTTTTGCGAGAGAAAAGGAAATAGTTGTTGCAGGACTGCGACCAGCTCCTGACGGTTTGAAGGGATTGGGAAAGTTTGAGAGTTTGTACCCGATCATTTGTAATTGGTGATTTTCTATTCCTGTGATTTCCACAATTATATCGTTTGAGGTTGCAGTTCCACCGTCTCCGATAATGTTGAACGGTGTAAGCATGTAATAGTAAACTCCGGGAGTTGAAACATCGATAACTAAATCTTCCATTGCACCGGAAAAGTATTCCCAGGTCATTCCTGTATTTTCTGCCAGATGGTAACCCAGAATTGGTTCGTTAAATGCTCCTCCATGCAAACCCTGTGTTGGATTTTCCCAGGTGAGATGAATACTCAGAGTATTGTCTATTTGTTCACCGTAAAAATTACTGACCGAATCAGGTACATCCTCTCCCACCCACACACTATCTGAAACGGAAGAGCCTCCATAACTGTTAAGGGCTATTAGATCGTAAAAGCACATTCCGGATGATGGAACTCCAGCATCAATATAGCTACAAGGCTCCCCGATAGATGGAGAAGTAGCAGTATAGAGTAAAATACTATTTCTATAAATTCTTATTTCAAGCAATTCTGTAAGAGGATTACCAACTAAATTAACCGATGGATTTATCCAGCTTATTGTAACTTCCAAAGCTCCGCCCGGATCGGTAGTTAAAGTAAAATCAACCGGAGGTTCGGGAGCATATGCATTGGGAGTGTATCCGATTTCATATCCAAAAAGATAAGAAGGATTTCCTTTGGCAATTCCTCCCAATATCACAATATATTCATCAAACTCATCAGTACAGAATAATCCACCGGCATGAGTTCCGGGAAAATCTTCGCTTACATTATGGGTGAGTCCTGTTGAAGCCATTGTGGGAAGACTGAATTGTTCCACGATTCCATCACCACCTGTATAAATTCCTGAATATATCCAGAGATTTGGTTCTTCTA
>JAGLWO010000639.1 GCA_023133395.1 Candidatus Cloacimonadota bacterium
GACCACATAGGTGGTAATGAATTTATAAAGACAAATTATGAAGTTCCACTTTGTATTCATAAGGAAGATGCTCCCATGTTGATAGAACCTCAATTAAACTTAAGTGAACATTTTGAAATACAGGTCATATCTCCTCCTGCTGATATTGAGTTTGAAGGTGGGGACATTCTTAAACTTGGAAATAAAGAGATTAAGATAATTCACACTCCCGGTCACACACAAGGTGGAATAAGTATTATGGCAGATAATCTATTGTTCTGCGGTGATACTCTTTTTGCTGGAGGAATCGGTAGAACCGATCTGCCTGGTGGAGATTATAACACTTTAAAAAAATCAATCCATGAAAAACTCTTTATCCTTCCCGATGAAACTATTGTCTTACCCGGGCATGGACCATACACCACTATTGGAAAGGAAAAAAGAAATAATCCCTTTGTGGGACTTAAAGCACAATATTAGATTTATTTTAGAAGTAAAAACTTCTTTCCAACAATATTTATACCATTAACTTTCAAATAGTAGAAGTAAACTCCTGTGTTTACAGCTTTGTTGTTGTCATCCTTTCCATCCCAAAGAACACTCCTCGTTCCTCCCGAAAAATAGGAATTTGGGAATGGATACAGTGTCTTTATTTTCTGTCCTTTTATATTGTATATTGAGAGTTCGATTTCTTGTTCCTTGTCCCTTGTTTCTTGTCCCTCAATCGTGAAAACGATTGTCGTTTCCGAATTGAATGGGTTAGGGTAATTTGATAATTGATAGTTTGTAATTATTAAGTTTTCATCCTCTACCGATACTCCTCCCCATATCAATCCGACGAATTCAGGGTGATCGATAAAGGGATTACGATTCTCCTGGTAGTAATACACTTTATCGTTTCTTAGTATTTCCCAGTCGTCAACAGAGTCCTGTTGATGCCATTCCAGCAACGTAGATTTTAAAGCATGATAGGGTTCACCATTGGGAGATGAAGGTATATAATCCACCATCTCAAGATCTGGTTCATCCTCTTCACCTTCATAGCGGACTTCCATATAAAATATCATCCTGGCAACATCGCCTTTTACTTCTTCTCTTGGTTCCCATGAATCTTCATCATGAAAGCACCCTGTGGGTCCATCACCATCGATATACTCAGTTCCTCCGTTATCAAAATCCAGGTTTCCCCTCGCAGAATTCACTGTAACATCGCAAGGTCGTATATGGTGTGCATCGGTTCCAGCAGGAGGAATGTTGCCGAAATCCCCATGAGATTTTGCCCAGACGTGCTCACGGTTCCAATCAGATGGATTCCCTCCAAAATCATCCTTTGCTCTGGACCAGCCGGTGTATATCAATATAACATTATCAGGATTATTGGGGTCTTCATCTGTATCTGGTAAAATATAGTCTCTAAGTGCATCGTAGGAAAATTCGATGTGTCCGCTTATGATACTGCTTAACGCTGTTTTTAAAGAATCTCCTGTCAATCCTTCGGTTCCGTCATAATAGCCCGGAGGAATGTCTGAATTTAAAATACCAATATATATTAAACAAATAAAAAAGATCATAATTTTAATAAATCTCATAAATTTACCTTTGTTTTTTTATTTACAACCGAATAAAATTATTCTCGGCTTTTTATGTCAAAGAATTTAGTGGTTCATTTGACCTGTTTGTATTTATTGACATAAATAATGTTGCTTCTTTTTTTGCTTTGGAATTTGAGTTTGAGCAAAACTATGGAAAAGATTTTAATAGAAAAGCGGGATTTTTTTAAAATAAATATGGATTCTGATAATCAACTTGATATTAAAAATATTTTTGGGAATGATAATCCTGTTCATCTTGAAATAGGTAGCGGTAGAGGAGAATTCCTTATTCAAAAAGCACTTAATTTCCCGGATGTTAATTTTTTAGGAGTAGATATAAAAGAAAAACGGATCAAAACAATGTTACGAAAATTAGATCTGGAAAAACATGCAAATGTAAAGTTATTAAGGGTTTTAGTCGATGAGAATATTAAAAAGTGGATTAAAGCTAATTCTCTTGAAAAAATTTATATCCTTCATCCTGATCCTTGGCCCAAAAGGAAACATCATAAGCACCGATTGATCCAGGAAAGTTTCATAGATGCTTTATCTAAGGTTTTAGTTCTAAATGGTATTTTAGAGATAGCTACTGACCATGAAGAATATACAAACTGGATTATTAAGCTATTTAAAGATAGATGTAATTTTATTTCGCACTTCAAGGATGGATTCGTAAGAACGCCGCAGGAAAGTCATATTGAAACGTATTTTGAAACTAAAAAGAGAAACGAAGGTTTTGAACCGTTTTTTATGAAGTATGAGAAAATAGGTGAAAAATAATGGCTAGAGTCAAACTTGAAAAGATTTACAAAGAAAATATTGAAAGGGCGAGTGAAAATTACAGTCCTTTTGCCTGCAGAAATGAAGCTGCTTCTCGGCTGAAAAAGGAAGATACATGCTATATTCGTACTCCATTTGCTGTAGATAGAGACAGGATATTACATAGTGGAGCATACAGACGATATCAGGGTAAAACACAGGTATTTTCATTTACGAACATGTTCGATGAAGAGACCTCGAACCGTAGTTTACATACAACCTATGTTTCCCAGATATCGCGTACAATAGGCAGAATGCTGAGAATAAACCTGGAACTTGTGGAAGCTATAGCCCTTGGGCATGATCTTGGACATGCACCTTTTGGTCATGATGGGGAAGTAGCATTAAGTAGATGCTGTATTAAGCATGGTATTGGGGAATTTCATCATAATATTGAAAGTTTACATATGGTAGATCATATCTCTCAAGAGGGAAGAGGTTTGAATCTTACTTTCCAGGTCAGGGATGGAGTTATTTCTCACGATGGTGAAGTTCATGATCAAACTCTTGAACCGCAGAGAGATAAAACTGAGCAGGATATTCAAAACTACATTATAAAGAAGAAAAAAGGTGAAAATGTAAACTGGATGCCAGCAACAATGGAAGGATGTATAGTCCGAATTTCGGATACAATTGCTTATATAGGACAGGATATTGAAGATGCAATTCGACTCAAGATTCTTAAACGTGAAAATTTACCGAAAGATTGCGTTGAACATCTGGGAAATACAAATAGCCAGTTAATTGATACTCTGGTAAAAAGTGTTATTTTAAACAGTTTTGAAAAGAATTATATTTCCTTTGATAAAGAAACTTCTCATTATTTGCAGAGATTGAAAGAATTCAATTATGAGAAAATCTATACTAACGAAAACGTAAAAAGAGCACGTACAATAGTTGATAAAAGCATGGATATTCTCTTTGAGCAGTATATTGAGGATATTGAAAAAGAAAACCACGAATCTAAAATTTTTACCCAGTTTCTTAACAGGAAAAATGAGGAATTTCTTACTAACTTTTCCAATGCTGAAAAAGTACGAGATTTTATTGCTACGATGACAGACCGTTATTACAATGAAGAAATAAAAACCTATCTTCTTCCGGGAAGTTTTTATTGATAAAATATTGGACAATTTTTTACTTGTTAATAATTTCTATATCAAAATAGGAGTATTAAATGGAATATATTGATTTCGTTAAAGAAGTTGAAGAAATAAATAGGAAAATAACTGATATCAGGAGGTTTCTTTGACACTGCTCAGATTGAGCAGAACATAGATGATCTCGAAGCTGAAATGAATAAGCCCGATTTCTGGAATGATCAGAAAAGGGCACAAAAAGTTACAAAAGAAACTACAAATTTAAAATCCCAATTAGAAAAGGAAAAGAAACTTCAAGAAATATTTGATGACCTTGAAACCTATAAATTACTTCTTGAAGAAGAATTCAGCGAACCTCTCTTGAATGATGCAATTGAAAATATTGAGAAGAATAAAGAGTTTATCGATAAAGTAGAAATACAATTCTTGTTAAATGGTAAAACTGATTCAAATAATGCAATACTCACGATTCATCCCGGCGCTGGAGGAACAGAATCTCAGGACTGGGCAGAAATGCTTCTTCGTATGTATAAACGCTGGGCAGAAGATTCAAATTATAAAACTGAAGTCGTGGATTATTTACCTGGTGATGAGGCTGGTTTAAAAAGTGTTACAATGGAAGTTCTTGGGGATTTTGCCTATGGATATCTGAAAACGGAAATTGGTATTCACCGTCTTGTTCGTATTTCTCCATTCAATGCTCAGGGAAAGCGGCAGACTTCCTTTGCTTCTGTTTTTGTATATCCAATAATCGAGGATGATATAGAAATTGAGATAGATCCTAAAGACTTAAGAATAGATACTTTCCGGTCGAGTGGTAGGGGAGGGCAGAGCGTGAATACAACTGATTCTGCAGTTCGGATAACTCACATCCCCACGAACATCACTGTACAATGCCAGAACGAACGCTCTCAAATAAAAAATAAGGCAACTGCAATGACTATCCTTAAATCAAGAATTTATCAGTATTATGAAGAGGAAAGGGAAAAAGAACGACAAAAATTAGAGAGTACAAAAACAGACATAGGATGGGGGAACCAAATCCGCTCTTATGTTTTCCATCCCTACCAGATGGTGAAAGACCATCGTACAAATTATGAAACAGGCAATACAACAGCAGTAATGAACGGAGAACTTGATTCATTTATGAATTCGTATTTGAAGTTTATGGCGGAGAGGAAGAAATAAATGATTGACTCAGTTCAACTGATAAGGAAGCAAAATGAATTACAAGGATTTAATTAAAAAAATAGATAAACCGAAAATGCCCAGACACATCGCTATTATTATGGATGGTAATGGTCGTTGGGCAAAGCTTCATAAAACCAGAAGAATTAATGGACATAAAAAGGGTGTGGAAGCAGTCAGAAGAACAGTAGAAACCGCAGTAGAAGTTGGTTTAGAGTATCTTACTATTTATGCATTCTCCACCGAGAATTGGGCTCGTTCCAAAGCTGAAGTGGACTATCTCTTAAAACTAATAATAAATTCTTTAATAAAAGAAATTAATGAACTTATTAAAAATAATGTTAATATCAGGTTTATTGGTAGCAAAGAAAAATTAGCTGAATCTTACAACAAAAAGGTTATAAAAACTTGTAAAAAAAGCTGGAATAACACTGGACTTCATCTGAATGTAGCAATGAATTACGGTGGAAGGCAGGAGCTGATTGATGCATTTAATGAGATAATGTTTGATATGAAATCAGGGAAATTAAAGAAATCAGAAATTGATGAAGACATAATAAACAGCTACTTATACACAGCAAATATGCCTGATTCCGACCTGGTTATCCGCACAAGTGGCGAGGAAAGACTATCTAATTTTCTAATCTGGCAAAGTGCATATTCGGAATTCTGGTTTACAGAAACTCTCTGGCCTGATTTTTCTCGCGAAGAATTTATTCAGGCGATCCTGGATTTCCAGGACAGAAAAAGAAGATTTGGAGCAAGATAAAAATGGGAATTACAAATTAGGAATGGAACTTCTTAAACGAATTATAATTGGAGTGATTTTTATTCCATTAATATTAGCCATTTTTTATATTGGTGGAATTGCTCTATCTTCATTTCTGGGTTTAGTTGTATTCATACAAATGTATGAACTCCGGGAAATGCTTATTAAAAAAGGCATAACGATCCCCATTTTAATATTACCCATAAGTATTGTGGTTTTTATAACATCCGTATATTGTGGGTTACACAAAATTTTGGCTTCAA
>JAGLWO010000064.1 GCA_023133395.1 Candidatus Cloacimonadota bacterium
TTATGATCATGCATATATTGATATAACCACAAATGGTACTTCATGGACTAATATATGGGGAAATTCCGCTACTATCGAAGATGCTGCCTGGTCTCAGTTTAACTACGATATTTCCGGTTATGCTGATGGACAAGCAACGGTACAGATCAGATTTTGCATAGGAGTAACAGATGGATCATGGCAATACAGCGGGTGGAATATTGACGATTTTGTAGTTTTCGGTGAAAGTACAGCTATTCCAGGATATGGAGAAGGAGACAATCTTAGTGACCCTGCTCAACCTGTAATAGTCGATGTAGAACCAATTGACATCGATGGCAGTTCAGTTAACCCCGATGTTGTTATTGATCCGGAAGGATCAGTTGGCATTACTGTAAATGTAACAGTAGCCGACCAGGTTCAGGGTTCAGTAACGGTTCCCTTTCCTGATAATGTAATTATTTCTTATGATGTGGATATAACCGGAAGCGTAACTGGTGTTGATCTTGCTTTTGATCTATCTTTCAGTGGTCTTACCGGTTTAGACCAAATACATTGGCTGAATGGAACAACCTGGGAAATTCCTGGCAATGTAGTTTGGAACTATGGTACAAGTCATGTTTCATTCAATGTTACATTACCAGCTTTGCGTGATGGTTTAACAGAGATCATACTTGGTCAAGACAATCCCCTCCCTGTTACTCTTTCATCTTTCTCTGCTATTTATTATAATGGGACACCGATAATAAACTGGACCACACAAAGTGAAACCAATAATTTAGGTTGGAATATCTACCGTTCCGTATCACAGAATACAGGACAAATGATACAGATCAATTATAATCTGATTCCCGGAGCAGGAACAACAACCGAACCCTTCTCTTATACTTTCCAGGATGAGTATGAAGTTATCAAAGGAAATACTTACTGGTATTTTCTGGAAAGTGTAGATGATACCGGTGAGACAAGTCTTTATGGACCTATCCCTTTATTTATTCCTTTCTCTGAGGGAGAGCTCGATATCATACCAGTAATAACTATCCTGAAGAAAAATTACCCGAATCCATTTAATCCAATAACATATATAAGATTTGATGTCAAAAATAACGAAACCGCTATTCTCACTATCTTTAACATCAAGGGACAAATTATTTTATCAGAACGATTCGAGAGCGGGAAATATTATCACGAATGGGATGCACGAGAACAAAGCTCAGGAATATATTTCTACAGATTAAAATCTAAAAGCTATTCGGAAGTAAGAAAGATGGTTCTGGTGAAATAAAATTCAGCATTCAGCATTTAGCTATCAGTTATTAGAATAAAGTGAAAAGCCCCATCCGGCAGCTGCCGGATCGGGGCTTATTTAATTATAAAAAGTATTCAATTGTAAAAACAAAACTAAATCATGTTACTAAGCTGGGGCTTAGTAATGGAAATATTTTGCGAAATAGAACCTTTCATAGTTTAGTAATGAACGACATTTATAAATGTAATTTAGAATTAAACTTGAC
>JAGLWO010000640.1 GCA_023133395.1 Candidatus Cloacimonadota bacterium
CAGGACATCATAAAGTAGTCTGGAATGGAAAAGATAATAATAATAGATGCGTTGCCAGCGGTATCTATTTCTCAATCTTTGATGTAGATGACAACAATGGAGATTATACAAGCGTGAAGAAGATGCTGCTTTTGAAATAAAATTCAGGAGTATGAGAGAAAAGCCCCGAAAATTTCGGGGTTTTTCTTTAGATAATAATTATTTCCTAGATAGTTTCTTTATTAATTCTTCCAGACTACTGCCATCATAAATCAAATCAGCACACTCTTTGTATAGATGGAGCCTTCTATCCCAGAGTTTAAACAACTCATCTTCAGTTCGTTCTATAACAATGGGTCTGTAGGAATTTATAATCCGAGACCTAATTACTTCCCAGGAGAGGTTTAGCCATATAACTTCATGTTTTTCCTTTTTAAGGAATTCCCGATTTATTTCCGCTTCTATAATACCTCCGCCTGTGGCTATAACTCCATCTTTATCCCAATTCAGTAGTACTTCAGATTCCAGTTTCCTAAAATATTTTTCACCTTTCTGTTGAAATATTCCGGTTACATCAAGATTAACCTTCTTTTCAATTTCCAGGTCAATATCATAAAATGGGAGACTGAATTCCTCTGCAATTTGTTTACCCAGAAATGTTTTCCCTACACCCATAAAACCAATAAAGAAAATTCGTGGAAAGGAAACCGAAATCTGGGGTTCTATCTGTTTTTTAGTCAATTTGGAATTATTCATCTTTATGTTTGAAAACTAAAAGGCATCCGGTAACTGCCGGATCGCCTTCAGATTATTGAGATTTATTATTTATCTCTCTTTTCAGCTTCTTTCTATTTTTTATCTTTTTTTTCTTCTGGTTTTTTAGAAGCTCTTTTCTTAGATCCTTCTTTTTTCCCTTTGGTTTTTACTTCTTTTTTCCTTTTAACAGACTCTACCTTTGGTTTTTCTTTCGGTTTTTTCTCTGCAGCTTTTGGGGTTTCTTTTTCAATAGCTGTTTTTTTCTTTTTCGTTTTGACTTTTTCTTCTTTCTCAGTCTTCTTCATCTTTTTTTCTGCAGTTTCCTTTTTTGTTATTAGCTCTGATTCTTTTTCTTCTTTTGGAGTTTCTTTCTCTTCCTTTTCAACAAGAGTCTCTTTAATAACTTTTCTTTTTTCTTTCTTTTCAGTAATTTTCTTTTCGTGTACTTCTATAAAATCCTTAAGTTGCTTTTCATCTCTTGCAAAGAAATAAGCCTTAACGCTGAGGATAAGTCGTCTGTTTTCAAGATCAAGTTCAATGATTTTAAGAGGAAGTTCCTCTTCAAGCTCAAAAGCCATACCTGCTTTCCTGAGACCCGGAATTGCTAGGTGGGACAGGGGGATAAATCCTTCCACAGTGTGATTTTCGACATTAACATCGACCAAAACGCCTTTAGTAATTAGTTTCACAATTTTCGCTTTTACTTCAGTATTAATAGGAAGCTTTTTATCAAGGTCTTCCCAGGGATCAGTCTCAAGTTGTTTTACGCCCAGTGCTATTCTGTGTAATGTCTTATCAATGGAAAGAATTTTAACTTCAACTTCCTGACCTTTTTTAAACACTTCCTTTGGATGGTAAATTCTCTTAGTCCATGAGATATCAGAGATATGTATTAATCCTTCGATATTCTCCTCAATCTCAATAAAAACACCGAAAGGAGTTATGCTTTTTACAACCCCTTTAATTTTCGAATCGACAGGATATCTATCTTCGATAGTTAGCCACGGATTGGGTTCCATCTGTTTGATCCCAAGGGAGATTCTTCTATCTTCCTTTGATGTAGAAAGAACTATAGCTTTAATCGTATCACCCACTTTAAGTAATTGTTTTGGGTGTCTGATTTTTTTTGTCCAACTCATTTCTGAGACATGAACAAGCCCCTCGACACCTGATTCAAGTTCAACAAATACACCATAGTTCGTAATATTAACTACTTTTCCACTAACAATCGTTCCCTCAGGATATTTTGCTTCAATATTTTCCCATGGATGCGGGACTAATTGTTTGAGACCCAAAGAAACTTTGTTATTTTTTTCATCATAACTTAGTACTTTAACTTTAACTTTATCTCCAATATTCAGCATATCGGAAGGGTGTTTAATATGTCCCCAACTCATATCAGTAATATGAAGGAGACCATCTATTCCACCTAAATCTATAAATGCACCGTAATCAGTGATATTTCTAACTTCACCATCTAACTCGGCATCTTGAACTATCTTTGATTTGAGATCCTTAAGCCGTGATTCCTGCTCTTCAATAAGAACCTTTTTTCTGGAAACAATGATATTCCTACGTTCTTTATCGATCTTAAGAATCTTAAAATCACTTTCTTTTCCAATAAACTGATCTAAATTCGGAATAGGTTTAGTGGATATCTGAGAACCAGGTAAAAATGCTTCAAGACCATTAATATCAACAATCATACCACCTTTTACACGACGACGGAGAACACCGGAAATAGAATCATTTTTCTTCATCATCTCTTCCAGTCTTTCTGCGTTCAGATAAAAATCAGCTTTTTTCTTAGAAAGTTTCAGTCTTCCTGAACCATCTTCAACCGAGTCAATATACACTTTAATCTTTGTGCCAATTTCCGGAATATTTGAATTTGTAAATTCTCGAATTGGTATAGCACTTTCAGATTTAAACCCAATATCGACAAGAATTGACCGTTCATCTACACTTACAACAGCTCCTTCAACAATCTTCCCTGTAGCGAACTTGCTGAAGTGCTCGTCGAGAAGTGACATCATGTCTTCTTCAGTATTGTTCTTTTTCTCAGGTTTGGGTTTTTGTGGTTCTTCTTTAGCTTCAGGTTTTTCTTCGATGATTTCTTTAGATTTTTCTTCTTCTTTTGTCTCTGAAGTTTTTTCTACAATTTCTTCTTTCTCATCTTTTTTTTCGACAGGATTCTTTGCATCCTCAATTTCCTTTTGATCGTTAACAATCATTACTCCTCCTAAAAACTGGGGATATCCTCTACCTTACTGATTTTATTATTGATATTCCCCATATATTCTATAATTTTATTATATACTTCCACTATAATCCAATCTGGTGTGGAAGCGCCTGCTGTTATACCGATATTTCTTTTATCCTTAAACCACATCTTATTAATCTCATATTCTGTTTCAATATGGTATGTCTCTACAAAATTTTCACTAATCTTGGCAAGCATTTTTGTATTAGAGCTATTCTTCCCACCAATAACAATCATTAAATCGCTTTCCTTAGCCAATTTCAATGTGGAATTCTGACGAATACTTGTTGCATTGCAGATAGTATTAATAACACGCAATTCATGACATTTAGGAACGATAGTTCGTACTAATTCCTGAAAATCTTCGAATTTCCTTGTAGTTTGAGAAATAATCCCAACTTTTTGAAATGTCTTATCCGACAATTCTTCTGCGTTTGCCACGACTATTGCTTCACCCCGAATGTATGAGCGAAGAGCTTTGACCTCTGGATGGTTTTTATCACCCAGAATAATAACCTTATAACCCTCTTCACTAAGTTTTTCTGCATATTCTTGCGTTTTGGAAACGTATGGACAGGTTGCATTTATTACTTCTATTCCATCCCTTTCCAGTTGTTCAAGGATTTCCTTTTTAACTCCATGTGAACGTATTATAGTAGGTCTTCCTTTAATTTCAGTAATCTTATCAACACTAACAATTCTTTCTTCTTTTAATTTTTCTACCATTTGCGGATTGTGAATCAATGGTCCCAGGGTCACAATATCATGATTTTCTTCAGCGGATTCTAAAGCGATCTTGATTGCTCTTTTTACGCCAAAACAAAACCCGGAATTTTTTGCTATTTTAACACTCATTTTCCAACCTGAATATTTTATTCAAAACATCTGATGCTAATTTATGATAATTCTCTCTTGTCTCTTCCAGATTTGAAAAGCTTTCTGCTTTAATTTTTTTTCCAATTACTATTTTCAATTTTTCTTTTCTGAGGAAGCACTTCCAGAAATATGGTGAATTTTTAATAAAAATTGGTAGAATATCTTTCTTCAATTGCATTGCGAATTTTCCGACACCAGATTTTACAGAAGCGGATTTCCTGGTTCCTTCCGGAAAAATAAGTACTGAATGACCCTTGCTAAGAACATTGATAACATGTCTAATAGCGCCTTTATCTATCATACCTCTTTTGACTGGAATAGCGTTAAGGAATCTCAGGATATTACCAAACACTTTATTTCTGAAAAGTTCAATTTTTGCCAGATAATAAATTTCAACTGGCATTATTGATCCAATAAAGAAAGGGTCAACGGCAGCAATGTGGTTTGGGGCTATAATACAGTTTTGAACAGAATTTAATCTTTCTTTATTGATTATTTCCAACCCCCAAAAAACTTTCATATAAAAACGAACCAGAAAGGTAATAAAGGAATATGTCTTACGCA
>JAGLWO010000641.1 GCA_023133395.1 Candidatus Cloacimonadota bacterium
GGAGTTTCAGGTGTAAATCTTACTGACTATGAATTTACCGTGGTAGATACTTGTCCTGATGGTCACATTGTATCCTTTCAACTTGATGTGATAAGTAATGAGGGTAACTGGGATATAATTTTCGGACTGGAGGTTAATGCACCCAAAATAGAATATGATAATGTTTTCATAGATGATGGAGATAATAATATGTTAGATCCCGGGGAAACAACAGATATCTTGGTAACATTTACCAATAATGGCGGTGCAGATGCTTACTCAACATCAGCTTTTATTTCTACTGATGATATTTATCTGACTATTAATTCAGCAACTTTTGATTTTGGAACGTTCCAATCAGGTCAATCGGAAATAGCTATCTTTAATGTTACTGCAGATGCGAGTGCTCCTGACGGACATTGTGCTTTTATTGACTGGGAGATTACAGCAGATTATAATTATTCGAAAGAAGATGCATTTAGTCTTTTCATCGGACTTGTTATTGAGAATTTTGAGACAGGAGATTTTTCCAATCTTAATTGGGTGCAAGGAGGAGCTGCTGATTGGTTGGTTGTAACGGAAGATCCTTATGAAGGAACATATTGTGCCAAATCAGATTCAATATCGGACAATCAGACGAGTGAACTTATGGTTACAATGGAAATTGGAATTTCTGGATGGATGTCATTCTATAGAAAGGTATCTTCTGAAAATAATTATGATTATTTAGAATTCTTAGTTGATGGAACACCTTTTGGTAGTTGGTCAGGTGAAATTCCCTGGGGAGAAGTAAGTTATTATATTGATGCTGGTAATCATACTTTCGAATGGTCTTATGAAAAGGATGGCGCCATCAGTTCTGGATCAGATTGCGCCTGGATTGATTATATAATTTTTCCATATCCTCAGCCTCCCCTTACACTACCTTATGAAACTGACTTTGATATTGGGGGTTCTTTACCCAGTAGATGGATGAATGGTATTGGTGATGATTTTGACTGGTCAGTAAATTCTGGTTCAACTACGTCATCAGGTACCGGACCCTCCGGTGACCATACAACTGGCTCAGGATATTATAGTTACACAGAATCTTCCTCACCAAACTTTCCCAATAAAAGAGCTGATTTATTAACACCTCAATTTGATATTAGTTCAGTTACAAACCCTTACTTTACTTTTTGGTATCATATGTATGGATCAACGATTGGTGAATTACATGTTGATATTTATGAGGGCAGTTCATGGACTAATGATGTTATGATCCCTATATCTGGCAATCAAGGAGACACATGGTTTGAACAGATAGTAGACCTTTCAGGTTTTACTGGAACAATACAAATTCGATTTAGAGGTATCACTGGAAGCAGTTATACAAGCGATATGGCTATAGATGATTTCTGGATAGGAGATTTTTTTCCTCCAGATATTACTGTTAATCCGGTGATATTGACTGAAGCATTAGTTGTTAATCAATCATCTTCTCAGAATTTGTATATTGGAAATGTAGGTAGTGGGGTTCTTGATTATACTGCAACAATTAGTTACTCAAGCAGTAGGATGAATCACGTTTCTTCTGCTTACTCTGATATCAGCAATATTATCAAAGAACCGAAAGTAAGAATTGAGTTAGAAACAAAAAGATCACCATCACCACATGGTTTCCAGAACCCAGAACATAAGTCTATTCGTGATAGAGATTATGCAACGATCGGAGCAGGTAGTTCAATTTCCACGTCAACGAGTACTACACCATTTGGAACCTATTATCATGATGGTCAGAATCAATATTTATTTACAGCCAGCGAACTCTCTGCTGCTGGTCTGGTTGCTGGAGATATCAGCACAGTCGGCTGGAATATAGCTTCTGCTGCTGCTCAAATAATGAATGGTTTTAATATAGAATTGAAGCATACTACTGCAACAAGTGTTACCGGGTTTGAAACAGGATTTACTAACTGCTATTCAGGAACATGGACAGCATCTGCAGGCTGGAATGACATATCTTTTTCAACACCATTCAATTGGGATGGAACAAGCAATCTCCTGGTAAAAATTTGCTTTGATAATACCAGTTATACGAGCAATTCGACATGTTATTATGATACTTATCCAGCAATGAATGGATGGGCTTATAATGATAACACATCTGGATGTACCGATCCATATGAAGGTAGTATTGATAATCGTCCGCAAATAAGATTTACTGGATCGACATTTAATTGGCTTACTTTAAACGGTGGATCTAGTGTCATCGGTTCAATAGATCCTGGTTCTCCTGATGATGTTCTAACTGTTCTTTTTGATACAGTACCGGATAGTCTTACAGAAGGTATTTATGAAGCAAATATTGAAATTACCAGTAATGACCCGGATGAACCTTCGATCATAGTTCCTGTGACTTTAACAGTTTCTCAGCAATTAGACCCCCCAGCTAACGTACAAATTCAGCTCAATGGTTCAAGTATCCAACTTTCGTGGGATGCTGTTTCAGGAGCAACTTCCTATAAAGTTTATTCTTCGAATGATCCTTACACTGGATTTACTGAAGATACTTCCGGTTCATTTGTTGGAGAAAGTTGGAGTGCTCCAATTGGAGACGTAAAGAAATTTTATTATGTAAAAGCAGTAAATTAGAAATTTAAGAAAAAAAATATTTGTAGCTTAGGTTGTGTTCTTTTGCCTGATAATGTAGCATCAGGTGCCTATTTCTTATACTTTGATGTACATAATGATGATGAAGATTGTACAAGTGTAAAGAAGATGCTGCTTCTGAAATAGTATTTTTAAATGATAAGAGAAATTAACCCCGAGATTACAGGGCTTTTTAATTTGACAAATTATAAATAACAAAATTCTAAGAATTGTTCTGTTTTTTATTGGAATAATAATTGCATCTATTTATAAAAATAATTAAAATAGTATAGGTGAGTTTAAATGAAGACGAAATTAATAATTGTAATACTTCTTCTTATCTTTGGTTCCCTCTTTGGGAATTGGGTGGAAGTATCGGAAAATTCTAATAGGAAAATATTTGAGCATACTTCTTATGGGAAAGAGACCACTGAAATCTATTTCTCCTTAAATGGTTATGAACTTGAAACTGTAACTGAGAACGATGAAAACTTTCAGAAAATATCAAATTTCAATGAAGGTGAATTTGTAGAGATAGGTAAACCTGCCCTACCACGTTTTTCAAGATTGATTGCTATCCCAAACGAAGGTGAGGTTTCTTTTGAAATTTTTTACCTGGAAGATGAGATCATACCGAATATGAACATTTATCCTAGGCAATCTCTTCAAATAGAAAGCCAGGTTAATTCAAAGGAATTTGTGATTGATGAAGCTTATTATAACAGCGAAGATGTATTTCCTGGTAAAATAGTTGAAATTGGTGAACCTGCAATAATGAGGGATTACAGGGTTGTTAATATTACTGTGAATCCTTTCCAATATGATCCTCAGAATAGAGAATTAAGAGTTGTCAAAAATGTTGACATTGTTGTGAATACTACTGGCAGGTCAGGTGAGAATAAAAAGACAAAAGATCGAAAAAAATCCAGGTCTTTCGAACCTTTGTATCAAGCTGCTATCCTGAACTATGATTCCATAGTTTCCAGGGATGATGAGTTTCAACAGCCATGCTATCTCTTTATCTATCCGAATGATAGTACAATTGAAAATACTCTGCAGAGTTTAGCTGAATGGAAACATCAAAAAGGGTTTGAAGTGGTGATGGCAAGTACAGCTCAAACTGGAACAACATTATATTCAATAAAAAATTACATTCAGGATGCTTATGATACCTGGCCAAATCCACCTGAATTTATCTGTCTGGTTGGTGATGCAGGTGGCAATTACAATATTCCTACAGATCATTGTGGTGGAGGTGAAGGAGACCATGGATATGTTCGTCTGGATGGTACGGACATATTAGCGGATGCATTTATCGGACGTCTTTCCATAGCATCGAATAATGACTTACAAAATATAATCTATAAAATACTGCATTACGAAAAAGAACCGTATGTGGGAACTACAGATTGGTATAATAAAGCTCTTTTAGTTGGAGACCCAACTACGCAATCTGGTCCATCTCCAGTCGATACAAAACAACATATCAAAGAAATGATAGATATTTCACACCCGAATATAAATTCAATCGAGGTGTATAATGCTCCCTGGGTAAGTCAAATGAGTACATATTTAAATAATGGTGTTACCTACTTTAACTATCGGGGTTTCTGGGGGATGAGTGGTTGGAGTAATAGTAATATTTATAACTTATATAATGGTTTAATGATGCCTTTTGCTGTTGCTCTTACATGTGAGACAGGAGACTTTGAAGGAAGTTATGATTGTATAAGTGAAGCTTTTTTAAAGGCAGGTAGTCCGGGAAACCCAAAAGGAGCTATTGGTGCTATATCCACAGCTACTCCTTACACTCACACCTGTTTCAATAACTGTGTTGATGCTGGAATTTATTATGGTATTTTTGGAGACAGTATATACCATATGGGTGGTGCATTAAATCGTGGTAAATTAAATTTATATCTAAATTATCCGCAGAATCCAGTGAATGCAGTTTATAATTTTTCATACTGGAATAACTTGATGGGTGATCCCGGATTGGAACTCTGGACAGGGATTCCACAAGATATGATTGTAACATATAACACTCAGGTTGCACTTGGAGCAAATTTCCTGGAAGTTACTGTTGAAGATGAAAACGGGATTCCTCTACAGGATGCATGGGTAACTGCTCTGATGGGAGATGACGATATTTTTGCTACAGGTTCTACAGATGAAAACGGGTTTATAATCCTGCCAATAAATGCACAGATCGAAGGAAGTGTGAATTTAACCGTAACCAAACATGATTTCATCCCTCACCTTGGCAGTTTTGATATAGAAATAAGCGACAGGTTCGTTAATGTCTTTGAAATTAGTATTGATGATGATAATTTGGGTACTTCATCAGGAAATGGAGACGGGACAGTAAACCCTGGAGAAGATATAGAATTGAACGTGAGTTTGAAAAACTTCGGGACCATGACTGCTACTGATATCACTGCTGTAATATCAACACAGGATGATTCTATAACAATAACAGATAATACTGAAGATTTTGGAGATATTACTGCGGGAAGTTCTACTTATTCTTCTGATGATTTTGATTTTTCAGTTAATGCCAGTGTACTGGGAGGAAAAGAAATCCAGCTTGAAATTGTAATACAGGATGCTCTTAGAAATCAATGGACAGATTTTATTTTTATACCTGTTGAAGGAGCTAACCTTTATGCAAGTGATTATACTGTCGTGAACAATCCGAATGGAGTATTGGATCCAGGTGAAACTGTTGAATTGGTTGTAAACCTGGAGAATTTAGGAACTGTGACTGCAAATGCTATAAGTGGTGAGCTTTTCTCATCTGATCCTCACATTGTTGTAGATGACCCTGATGGGTACTTTGGAAATGTGCCTGCCGGAGGACAGGCTTCCAACAATACCGATAAATTTGAAGTAACAGCTAATGCACAAATTATTCCGGGAAGCCAGTTTACATTGGAGCTGCATCTTTTTAATGCTGAAGGATATAATAATACGATTTATTTTCCGATCTATATCGGAACAATTTCAATTACAGACCCTATCGGTCCTGATGCTTATGGATATTATTGTTATGATGACGGAGATACAGATTATTACAATGTACCTGTATATGACTGGATAGAGATTAACCAGATAGGAACTGAACTGCCATTATATGATAATGGAGATATGGGAAATACAGAGGATATTGGTCTTCCGATAACTTTTAGATTTTATGGAGAAGAATATAACACTGCAACTATTTGTTCAAATGGTTGGCTTACTCCCGGGCACACTGATATAAACTCATTCATGAATTGGAATATTCCCGGTGCGCTTGGTCCTTCTCCAATTATCGCTCCTTTTTGGGATGATCTTAAAACGGATAGTAGTGGTGATGTATATTGGTATTATGACAGCGCTCAACATTATGTAATCGTAGAGTGGGATCATCTGCAAAATGATTATAATAATGCTGAAGAAACTTTCCAGGTTATTCTGTATGACTCAAATTTCTATCCGACCTTTACAGGAGACAGCGAAATCAAGTTCCAATATAAAGTGGTTAATAATGTCGATCAGGGTACATACAGTGGATGGTATGTTAATCATGGACAGTATGCCACGGTTGGAATTGAGGATCATACCGGAACAGTTGGACTGGAATATACATTCAGTAATTCTTATCCTGTAGCTGCCAAACCCCTGCAAAACCAAATGGCATTGTTATTCACCGGTCCTCCTATCCCTATGGAAGAACCGTTCATTGTACTTGGCGGTGTCACGATAAATGATTCAAACGGAAACGGACAGGTTGATTATGCAGAAAATGTGGATCTGGATATTACTTTAAATAACCTTGGTGAAAATCCAGCTACAGGTATTTCTGCTACGATCACAACAAACGATCAATATCTCACAATTACTCAGGATTATTCAAATTACAATACAATTTCCGGGGGAGGTTCTGGAATTAATTT
>JAGLWO010000642.1 GCA_023133395.1 Candidatus Cloacimonadota bacterium
TCAGAAAATTATATGTGAAATTCAGAACAAAACCAATAACAAGGAAAGCCATCTATCTTACAATCATCCTGTGTGTTACAATTGTTCTTTCAGACAAACTCACCTATGCTGTTGGAGACCTTTATAACAAAAGGGAAGTAACAAGACACAAAAAGGTCTTTCCATTATATCAGCCGATGACGATCAAGCGTTTTATGCGCAAAAAATTCGGATTCAAGATCGATAGAGAAGAGACCATGATATTGGATAAAAAGTATACCAGCTTGAATTATCCAAAAGCTGAGCTGGAGCATACACAACAGACGGAATATCCAAACATCATCTGGATATTAATCGATGCCTGGCGTTTTGATATGTTCACGGAAGAATTAACGCCCAATATAAAAAGATTTTCAAAGAAATCAATGATATTCACAAATCATTACAGCGGTGGAAATGCATCACGATTCGGTGTATTCTCACTGTTTTACGGCATCTATGGATATTACTGGCATCATTTTCTGGGTGAAAGACGAAGTCCTGTTTTTATAGATGAACTGATGGATCTGGGCTATGATTTTAAGATCATTTCCAGTAAAAAATTAACAAACCCTGAATTCCGCAAAACAGCGTTTATCAAAATCCCTGACTATATTGTTGATACACTGCCCGGGAAAAAAGCAGAAGAACGAGACCCAGTATTGACTGAGACCTTTTTAAACTGGCTGGATGAGAGAAACACCTCTCAACCTTTCTTTTCATTTTTGTTTTACCATGGACCACACGGACCCTACAGCTATCCTGACGAATTTGAAATTTATACTCCTTCCAACAAAGATCCAAACTTTATTATGATTCGCAAAAAGGACGTTATCCCACTTCTGAATAGTTATAAAAACGCTATTTGCTTTAATGATTTTGAAGTGGGTAATGTACTCGATGCTCTGGAAAAAAAGGACTTATTGGAAAATACTATTATCGTTATTACCAGTGACCATGGGGAGGAGTTCTATGAGACCGGTTTCTGGGGACATACCAGCGCTTTCTCAAAGTTTCAGATAAAAGTACCCTTTATTCTCTATATTCCCGATGAACAACACAGGACGATCTCATATCTAACCAGTCATATCGATGTTGTACCAACAATGTTTGAAATGCTTGGCTACACATCTCCCCCACATATATACTCCCAGGGTCAATCCGTTTTAAATGAAGATGGTCATGATTTTGTAGTTTCCTGCGGGTGGGATGATTGTGCTATTATCGATAGAGAAAATTTCCTGTCATTTTCCTTTGAATCGTACAATTTGGCTTCAGTTGAGGTGCGTGATACAACCTATCAGTTCATAGATAATGATAAAGAGATACTGAAATCCAAAAGTACAAATATAATGGAAGTTCTTAATGGTTTCAGAGAATTTATAAAATAATATTTTCTTTGACATAAATAATTCAAGAAAGCAAGTTCGTTTTTGAAATATTCATAAGGATTTTAAATGCTAATCAAAACCGGAATTTGCAGTATAAGAAACGAGAAGCGAATTGCTTTACTATTCGATTATGATGAAGATGTCATAACATTGGTTAAGCAAATTGAAGGGCGAAAATGGTCTGCTTCTAACAAATTCTGGCATATTCCATTTTTTGAAAATTATCTTGAAAAATTAAATTTAAAATTTAATAGTGAATTAGAATTCATCGAAGATACTGATACTAAACAGGAATCAATAACAGTTACCAAACCATCTTTCCCAGTAGAATACATTGAGACACTTAAATTGAAAAACTACAGTGTGCCAACCATTAAAACTTATCGACTTCATTTCCAACGGTTTTTAAAATATTATCAAAACACCAAACTAGAAGCTATAACACACGAGCAAATTCGTAAATATTTGTTGTATCTGGTAGAAGAGAAGAAATACTCCACTTCGGCACAGAATCAAGCAATAAACAGCATTAAGTTTTACTATGAAAAGGTATTAGGAAAACCAATTGAAAAATATTACGTTCCAAGACCACGCAAGGAAAAGAAACTACCGGAAGTATTAAGTGAGGAAGAAGTAACTAAGATACTAAAGCAGATTCACAACTTGAAGCATAAATGCATTATCTATTTAATCTATTCTGCAGGATTGCGACTTACTGAAGTTGTGCATCTTAAAATATCAGATATTAAATCGGATAGAAAACAGATATTTATTCGATCTGCAAAAGGCAATAAAGACAGGTATGTAATTTTATCTGAGACTATACTAATTCTTTTAAGAGATTATTATAAACAATATCAACCGGTAAAGTGGTTATTTGAAGGTCGACATGGAGAACAATTTAGTAAAAGAGCAATTCAGAAAATATTTAAGAATGCCGTTATAAGAAGTGGTGTAAATAAACCCGCTACTATTCATACGTTACGACATAGTTTTGCTACTCATCTTCTTGAACATGGGACAGATCTAAGATATGTACAACATCTTTTGGGACATAAGAATTTAAAAACTACTGAAAGATATACTCATGTTTCAAAAAAAGCAATTAACAAAATAAAAAGTCCATTAGACGAGTTAGAGTTAGAAAATGATTAATATCGTAAAATTGTAAAAAAGTTCGTATACACTCCCAAATCGGGAGTATCCCCGAACTTTTTATGAATCTAAAGGGAATATCCACGAACTTGAGTTCGGGGATACATACATTAGCAGCAACATGAAGTAAAGGAAATTAATATGAAAAAGCTATTATTTTTATTCCTAATTTTAGTTAATTGTATCTTACTATTCTCTCAAACCACAATTCCAGGAGGATATGTATCTGGAACTTGGCTATATTCAGGTTCTCCATATTTAATTGAAGGTGAAATAACAATTCCTGATGGTGAAATCCTCACCATTGATCCAGGCTGCTTGATCGAGTTTCAAGGACATTACAAACTCAATGTTCAAGGCAGAATCTTAGCTGAAGGAACCGAACAGGATACAATTTATTTTTATAGAGAAGATAATTTGTGGGGAGGAATAAATTTTATTCAAACTCCTACCTCCAATGATTCATCTAAATTCTCATATTGCAAGATAACTAAAGCAGCTGGTGGTGCAATAGAAATTGATTCTTTTGATAAAGTAGTTATTTCTGATTGTACTATCAGGAATAATAGAAGAACCGACCATGGTGGAGCAATTTTTTGCACGAATTCAGAGCTGAGTATAAAAAAGTCAAATATTACTAGGAATTTGGCAATAAACTATGATGATTATCCTACTTGGGGTGGTGCAATTTATCTTGAAAATTCTTATCTCAAATTATCTCATTGTATAATTTCAAGAAATTATGTTTATGGTGATGGTGAATGGTCAGGAGGAGCCGGTGCCGGGATGTATATGATTAATTCATCGTGTGATATGTCTGACTGTGAAATATATGGTAATTATTCAGTTTTTAATGGTGGACCAAGCAGAGGTGGCGGATTAATGGCTTATTATTCTCAGTTAGAGATAAATAATACAATAATCAGAGATAATGATATGAGTTGCGGTGCTGGAATTTATGTAGATGATTGTAATCTCTTCATTAGGAATTCTTCATTTTTCGATAATATAAGTCCAAACCCCTATGAAGGAGACGGTATTGCTTGTGATGGTGATTCTTATGTGGAGATTATCAATACAACTCTATGTAATAATTACGGCTTTGGTTTTGCTGGTGCTGGAGATAACCTGTATTTTATAAATTGTATTTTTCAAGGTAATTATTATAATCAGATTGGAATTTCTGGGGGTTATGGAGGGCATGGGATTACAACCGCGGATTTTGAATATAATTGTATTGAAAATGGTCTAAACGGAATAACAATTAATAATCCTGACTGGGTTATATTCAACTGGCTGGAAGGTAATATCGAAGATGATCCTCTTTTTGTTGATCCTGAAAATGGTGACTTTCATTTCTTCTCAAATTCTCCATGCATCAATACAGGAACTCCCGACACAACTGGATTAAATCTTCCCGAATATGATCTAGATGGAAATCCACGAATCTATGAAGACCATATTGATATGGGTTGCTACGAATGGCAAGGAACAGGAACAGAGAATAATGAATTGCCAACTGTAAATTACAAGTTGAATAATTTCCCAAATCCCTTCAACCCAACAACAACAATTAAGTTTTCTATCCAAAATGATTCTAAAATAGAATTAACGATTTACAACATTAAAGGGCATAAAATCAAAACTTTAACTCAAAATGAATTTAATAAAGGTGATCACTCAATAATCTGGAACGGAGATGATGATTCCAATAAACTTGTTAGTTCAGGTGTTTATCTTTATAAACTATTTATAAATGACAAAACTGAAGTAGTAAAGAAATGTTTACTGCTGAAATGAGAGGAGAAGCTGCTAACAAAACACTCCACATTAAGATTGAAAGAAAAGCAAGAAGAACGTGGCAG
>JAGLWO010000643.1 GCA_023133395.1 Candidatus Cloacimonadota bacterium
TTTTCTGCATCTACAAGTTCGGTATCACCTTGCTTTAATTCACTTAATCTTTTTTCAGCAATTTGCCCGTCTATCTCATCAAAATATAATTCCAATGCCTTTGCCACTATCCTGCTTTTTTTGTCGTTAAGCTCATCTGCAATAAGGATTAATTCCCTGGCAACTGATTCAGGTAAAGTTATATTCATTCGAACATGTTTTTCTATCATTTCTCACCTCCAACAAACACAAATCAATACACTAAATAGTGTGTACAATGTCAAGTATTAATTTGCGTGGGAAAATGGATAAACCTTCCGTCTTCGCTAAAGCTACGACGTGACAGGTGCGAACGGTCAGAGACCTTCGCAACGGTTGGAAGCAAAAAACAAAAAATGATGAACCCCATTACTTCATATCAACAGTCTTCATTAATTCAAGGTAAGGAACATAATTCGGTTTTTCCAGGGAACATGCTTCGATCATTTCTAATACTTTTTTCCATTTTGCCTCAAATTCCTGAATTTCTGTAAAAGCATTTTGCGGATCAAGAGTGATTCTATGTCCTGTCTGAGCGGCATTAACCACTATATCATTCGAATATTTAGATTTATCCCAATTGTTCTTTGCCAGGAATTTCATAAATTTCAGAAGCTTGCTGATCTTTCCCTTTTTCCCTGAAAGTAATTCAATATCATATTCAGGGAATTTAATTTCAACTTCCACTTTTTGCTGAACACTAAATTTCGGTGTGGAGATGTATGTGATCAATTCATCGCCGTTATAGGTCCATGAACCAGCTTTTAGATCTTTTGCATAATTGATTATTTCCCCGTTTACTTTGATATTTTCCGGTGGAAAAGTGAGAGGTAATCTTATTTCGTAAGCTCTTGCTTCCAACATTCCTGGAAAACTTCCTCGAACAGGTTCGATCACAACTTGCATGTTATTTTTTTTGTTGAAATGGATATCCGTAAAAGTATAGGCTCCTGTTTTATAGTTATTGGTATTTCCCTCGTCGTCATACACTTTTGTAGCACCGGAATCTCCCTGGAAAATTGTCAGGATCAACGGGTTGACCGGATCTTCTCCGCTGCTCTTCATTTGTTTTTGCATGGGAATGATCGCTCCCGATTTGAGATAAACAGGAATTTCATCCAGAGCAAATGCTCTTTCGATGGTTTTTCCACCTGCCAAAATCGTACCGGAGAACCATTCTGTCCATTCACCTTCCGGCAGCCAGATTTTCTTGGAGGCGAACAGGCTGTCCCCTTTCATCGGTTGCGTTACGGGTGCTATCAACATATCGTTCCCGAACATATACTGGTTTGGAAAAATATATGCTTCTTCTACTTGCGGATGGTCATAATACATCGGTCTGCAAATTGAAATACCTGTATCATAAGCTTCTCTGGCAGCAGAATAAATATAGGGAAGAAGAGTATGCCT
>JAGLWO010000644.1 GCA_023133395.1 Candidatus Cloacimonadota bacterium
AAGACGATGATGGTGATGGAAAAGTAGATGAAGACCCTGTTGGTTATGCTTTTCCATTTAGAGTTGCAAATGAACTTCCATGGCAATTTGCTGATTTTGGGGGACTTTGGCTTGCTGATATTGAAGATCCGGCAGATTTTGCTCCAATAGAGACATATAAATCTATCTGGTTCCCCCTGGGATTTGTTGATCTAAGTGACATAACAAATGAGAATTATAACTTCTGTGAAGTTAACGATGATGATGGTGATGGACTTTTCGACGAGGATGGATATCCTGTTTCTGAACAGGATTTTATCTCCTTCTATTACGATTACAGCCCCTTTGGAACACCTGGTGAAAGAGATTGGGGTGGTAGTTCTACTGGAAATGACCATGGTGAATATGAACAATTAAATGTGCGTGTACGACAGTTGAGTTATCAATGGAGTTATGATTATATTAAAAATCTTGTATATATAGAATTTAATATTACTAATATGAATCATCAGGACATACTATATGATTGTACTATGGGAATATACATGGATTCAGATGTAGGTCCCCAGGCATATGATGGAGATACCAGATCCCTGGATGATATTAGCAGCTATGTTCCTGGTTCTGGTTATGAGTTCGCATATACTTACGATGCAGACCAGGACCAGGGGTTAACTACCGGATATGTGGGTTCTCGGGTTTGTACTCCTGATCCTGATGTACTGGAATTCGCATGCTGGTACTGGAACAGGGGAGATGGCCCAGATGACACTGATCCCAGGAACCCTAATACAAGACCTACAGCAAATCAAAAATACTGGCTGCTCACTGGTAGAAATCCAGATGATACTAAGTATATATCTCTGAGAGATGAACCACAATCACAAATTAATGATCCTGATGACACCCGCTATCTTTTCGCTTTCTATGGTGATATGCAGGGTATGGATGATCCAACCGAAGGATCGTGGAACCTGGCTCCCGGGAAAACCATGAAAATCGTAATCGCTGTTTTCCCAGGTGAAAGTGTTCTGGAACTTAAAACCCAAGCGTTGTGGGCGAAAAATATTTACGGAATTGCTCAAAATCTTCAAACTGTAATTTTGCCGGATACATTTATGCACTATGATGCTCCTGAGCCACCAGAGATTCCAAATATGTATGCAGAGTTGATAAACGATGGTATTGCAATAGATTTATTCTGGGATAATAGGTCGCAAATGGATAATCAGGATTATAAAACAATACCGGATGAAGATATTGGCTGGCAAGAAGATAATTCTAACATCGATAGCCATATCGATAAATATCAGGAACAGCTAAATTATTATGGGTATTTTCCGGAGAAATATGCTCCAAAATATGATAATAATAATAACCTGATCGTGAATCCAAACGCTTTGATAAATCCCTGGACAGGTTTCAGACTTAGACACGACTTTCAGGGTTATGCACTGTGGGGTAGATCTGGAAGTGGTTCCCAGGAATTCTGGGTACTCCAGGAAAGATGGGACAAAAAAGAAACTGAACAGGATGAAATAGACTATCTGGTTAATGAAGGTACTGAATCTTTTAAAGATTTTTCTGGAAGTGGCTCAATGTGGCGTCAGGATAAGGGATTACCAAACCCTCATATCGCAACTGAGGATGATACACTTTATTACCGTTTTGGTGAATTGTACGATCTTGTTCATTATGAAGTGGGTGATAAAATCTACGGTTATCCGATTTATGATGCCAATAGAAAATATGAAGAAATTCCTGATAATATTTACACCTGGAGCTATAATGAGCAATCACTCTGGTTTAAACATCCTGATATGAGCGATGATGTTTATCTGGCAATCTATGATGACAGATTGATTCCACTTGAGGATCACCTTGGTGAAAATCAAGTTGATGAATTTGGTGTGGAATTTGAGGATAATATTAAAGACCGCCTTTCTCGAAGATATTATGATTCAACAATAAATAACCCACCTCAAGGTATCGAATATTATGTCTCGGTAACTGCTTGGGATAGAGGGATTCCCAGCGTTGAATTACAATCTCTGGAATCCGGTAGAGATGGAAATATGAGAATATTTTTCCCGGGTCCTTCAGCAAAATCAGATATGGATAAAATTCATGTTGTCCCAAATCCGTATGTTGGGCAGTGTAAATTTGATGGACGAAGAAGTAATGATGAAAAAGGTGATAAAAGCCGGCGTATCTGGTTTGTAAATATTCCTGAAAGATGTACAATTAAAATTTATACCTTAGCAGGGGATTTGGTTGATGTTATCCATCATAATGGAGCAGAAGCAGAAGATATTATATCTATTAGTAAAGCTGCTGCAAGTGGGTTGGCTCCAAGTGGAATGGTTTCCTGGAACCTACTTTCCAAAAATAACCAGATCATAGCTGCAGGTGTATATCTTTTCTCTGTAAAGGATAAAGATTCAGATGATATTAAAGTTGGTAAATTTGTAATTATAAAGTAAAATATATTAAGGGGTAAAAAATGAAAAAGTATATTGGTGCCTTACTAATAATAATCTTAATTCCCGGACTGCTATCTGCAAAAATATTCGCTAAAACAGGGACAGCTGGTCTTCAATTCCTGAAAATTGGAATAGATGCCAGAGCAATAGGAATGGGAGAAGCTTATACTGCTGTAACTGATGATATTTCTTCAGTTTACTGGAATCCCGCCGGGTTAGCCCTGAAATCTCAGAATCAGGTTTTATTCTCACACACAGAATGGGTAGCAGATATTCGATATGAATACGTTGCTGCTTCCAGAGTAACCGATTACGGAACATTTGCATTAAGCGCATCTATACTGTACATGGACTGGATGGATGTTTACGAAGAAGATAATTTATTGGAACCTACAGGGGAAACATTTACTTGTAGTGATTTGAGTGCAGGTCTTTCATATGCCAATTCCTTTACAGATAAATTTTCATTTGGTTTTACTTTAAAATATTTAAGACAAAACCTTGACGAATATTCTGTAAATGGTTTTGCAATTGATTTAGGTTCTTTATACAATACCGGGTGGGAAAATCTAACTATCGGGATGTCATTAAGAAACTTCGGTCCTGACTTGAAATATGATCTTGATAATGATGGAGATGGTAAGCTCGATGAGGATCCATTCGACCTTCTCGATAACGACGGTGACGGACTTATAGATGAAGATAAAGAGGAAGTTGCCTTCAAAATTCCTTTGAATTTCTCTTTGGGAGTTGCTGCAGACCTATATAAAGGTGATGGACAAGCTTTGATAGCATCTGTTCAGTTAGATAACTGTGTGGATAGAAGAGAAACATATAATGTCGGAATGGAATATACGATCGGTACTTTCAAAATCAGGTCTGGCTATCAGTTCAACTATGATGCTGCTACATATTCAGCAGGTTTTGGTTGGACAATACCAGCCAGTTTTGCGATAATTAATATAGATTATTCTTATACAAATATGGGGGATTTGACAGAGAGTTTCCTGAAAACCCCTCATCGTTTATCAATTAAGCTATTATACTAAAAGATAAATAGCGAACTAAAAAAAGGAGGGAAAATGAAAAAGCTTTTAGTTTTATTTGTGCTGACAGTGTTTGTTGCTGGTTTGTATGCAGACTTAATGATACCAACAGGTAAGACTCCATTGAACATCGAAAGTTTTAAACGTGCTATCAGAACTCTACCTAATGTTTCTCGCGAAGCTCCGGAATACGAATTCGTCACCGATCCAATTAATCTTATCACAAACTACTATGACTATATGCCTGGTAGTTATTGCAGCACACCGGTTCGTGTTCAACCGGACGCAGTAGGTGGAGGGGTTTATATCACCTTCCACGGCAGGGAAACTGCTGGATCAACAAGAAGAGAATACTATGCGTATATCGAATCAGATGGCACTTTATTCGGCTGCGAAACTATCGGAATTGATCCCGAACATGAAGGTTACAGTGGAATTGATATCGATCCTGTAACAGGGGATCCATTAGTAGCATGGCACGTTGATCTGGATGCTGATCCAGATCAAGAAGTTGTTGTAACTTATGATTTGTTCCACGTCTTGGGATCTCCGGGACTCTGGAGAACACCTTTCATTGTTATTGACGAGGGCATTCAGACTCCCAATGGTGATCTTGATTGTTTTATCTGGCCCTATGTTCATATTGGACCGTCACCTGATCCTGATAAGAGAAGGGTTTATGTGGTTGCAAATAATAATTATTCACCCGGGACAGTATCAGAAAATGTCTTGATCTGTTATGCTGATTTTAATGTAGATGATTTAAATGATCAATCTACCCTTGATTGGACCTATAGAACTATTCCATTGCTGGATCAGTGGAATCAAAATGATCCTGAATGGATTCGTCCATTCAAATCGTTTGATTGTTCAAAAACAGATGGAAAAGTCGCTATCTTTGGATTTCATACCTCGGACTCGATTTTTGTGTTTTTGAATGAAAACTACGGTGAAGGTGATTTTGAGTATATTTCATTAGATTATCAATTTGATGTCTGGAATCCTCAAAATCTGGATGGTTCGTATTATTTTGAAGATGCAGGAGTTCCATATAATCTTTATTGGTCATTCGTACATTGTGGTCATCCGAATTCGATTTTCACTGATGGAACTAATAAACTTAATTTTAGCGGTACTTTAGGACTGCAATGTTATGAAGGATATTACTGGCCATTCTGGATTTACCCCAAAACTTTCCAATATGATCTCAATACCCAGGAATTCAGTTTCCATGATCTTTACATTACCGGTGCTGATCCCGATGATAACATTCCAATGGTTCCCT
>JAGLWO010000645.1 GCA_023133395.1 Candidatus Cloacimonadota bacterium
CTGAGGGATATTGTTTTACTCGGTGAGAGAAAAAGACTGTAAATCAAACACTCCTGTTTGAGAAATTAATTATGATTTATTGTAACATAGTAACTCATAGCTTTTCGATATCGTATTACATGGTCTGCTTTAAGTAAGATATAGAGCAAAATAAAACTATGAAAGTATTTATTGAAACCTATGGCTGCCAGATGAATGTTGCAGACAGCGAATTGGTAGCATCAATTCTGCAGAATTCCAATTTCGAGATTGCCAAAAATATAAATAATGCTGATATTATTATATTTAATACCTGCTCAGTTCGTCAACATGCAGAAGATCGGGTTCTGGGACGTATAAATAATGAAATATCCAGGAAACAATCAAAAAAAGATCTGAAAATTGGTGTTATTGGTTGCATGGCGCAACGTCTGGGAAATAAACTCAATGATTATAATAAGAATATCGATTTTGTGGTTGGTACTGACCAATATAAAAAGCTCCCTGAAATAATAACAAATTTATTTGAAAATCCAGGATTTGAATTCGAAACTATAGTAAATAATAAAGAAATCTATAAAGACCTTTATCCTATTCATTCAGGCAGATCTAATGCTTTTGTAACTATAATGCGGGGATGCAACAATTTCTGTTCATATTGCATTGTTCCATATGTTCGTGGACGTGAACGCAGCAAGGCAATAGATGACATTCTAAAAGAAATAAAAACAATTGGAGAAAAAGGATTCAAAGATATTACTCTGCTGGGGCAGAATGTTAATTCCTACAATTATGAAGGAGTGAATTTTGCAGGGTTACTTCGAAAAGTTAATCAAATCGATACGATCCGTAGAATACGTTTTATAACATCGCATCCCAAAGACCTTTCTGATGAAGTAATAGAAGTAATGGCAAATTCAGAAAAAGTGTGCGAACATCTGCATCTGGCAATGCAATCCGGTGATGATGAAGTATTAAAAAAAATGAACAGGGGTTATACTGCAGAGCATTTTTATAAAATAGTTCAAAAACTTAGAAAAGCAATACCTGAAATAGCCATTACTACTGACGTTATTGCTGGTTTTACAGGAGAGAATGAAGAACAGTTCCAAAGAACTTATGACCTTATGAAAAAGATCGAATTCGATTATGCTTTTACATTTAAGTTCTCTCTAAGAGAAGGAACGAAGGCTGCTGAATTCCAAGATCAAATACCTGAAGAAATGCGTCTTAAACGTCTTCAAAGACTCATCAAACTGCAGGAAAAAATTACTTTAAAGAAATATAAAGACCAGATAGGGAAGACCAAAGAAATTTATGTGGAAAAAGTCAGTAAGAAATCAGATGATGAGCTTTCCGGGAAAAGTAGAGACTTTAAAATTACTGTATTCAAAGGTGATAAATCGCTGATCGATGATTTCGTGAAAGTTAAAATAACAGATGCTACCGGATGGACCCTGAAAGGAAAAATTCTAAATTAAAAATGGGAAAAATAATGAAAAAAATAGAATTCAAAACAATTGGTATTATTCATTCTCCTTTCAAAAAACCTGTTAATATGCCTATTCAACCGGTCGGAGCAAAAGGAGTAAAAGGTACAGTTGAAGTATTTGCAGAATTCGAAGATGGCCTAAAGGATTTGGATGGATTTTCTCATATTGTCCTGCTTTTCAATTTCCATCTTTCAGAAGGATACAAATTAAAAGTGATGCCTTTTATGGAAGATAAGATCAGAGGGGTATTTGCCACACGTGCCCCCCATCGTCCAAACCAGATAGGAATGTCAATTGTGCGACTTGAAAAGATCGAAAAAAACATCATTCATATTTCTAATGTTGACATCGTGGATGGAACTCCACTTTTGGATATCAAACCTTTTGTACCGAAATTTGACTGTTTTGATATAAATAAGAACAACAAGGTCGGATGGTTGAAGAAGAGAGTGGAAAGGGTAGAAAAACACAGGTCGGACGAAAGGTTTCGTTAATCTCGAGTCGAAATCTTCAGGCTCGACGCGAAACATAATAATAAGGATATAAATGGGAAATATTAAGATTCTCTCGGAAGAAGTTGCAAACAGGATAGCTGCTGGCGAGGTTGTTGAGCGTCCGGTCTCAGTAGTAAAAGAATTGGTCGAGAACTCCATTGATGCTGAAGCTACCAAAATAACAATAACTCTCGAAAATGGTGGGAAAAAGCTTATTCAGGTAACAGACAACGGGTATGGAATGAGTGAAGATGATGCTATTCAATCTTTTGAAAGACATGCAACCAGTAAAATAAGAACAGTTACTGATATTTTCAATATTTCTTCGTTAGGGTTTCGGGGAGAAGCGCTTCCCAGCATTGCTGCTGTTAGCCACTTAACCTTGATTACCCGAGATAAAGAAAGTGAAACAGCGTCCAAAGTCGAGTTCAATTCAGGACAATTGG
>JAGLWO010000646.1 GCA_023133395.1 Candidatus Cloacimonadota bacterium
TGAAAGACCGATCCTTTTAATTTCTCCGCTACTCATTTCCCAAACAGGTTTATTTCTTATTGATTCCAGTTCAAATCTTGATAGAGCTTTATCGCGAAGTTTCTTAGTTTCTTCGGTTTTTATTATTAGGAACTTATTCTGCCAGATGGCCAGGTCTTCATCAGCAGTTGAAGCTACTACATTAGCCAGAGGTTCTTGCTTGATGAACACAATATTTTTTGCAATTTCGCTTATAGACAGATTGTTTATGTCAGATTCCTTTAAAAGAATAGAGCCATTAAAATTTTTCTGAAGCCCGGAAAGCAATCGACAGAATGTAGTTTTACCGGAGCCATTAGCTCCGCTTAACAGGGTTATTTTATTAGATTCAAGCTCGAGATCAACTTTTCTAAAAATTTGTTTATTTTTTTTATAGGAAAAAGAAAGATTTTTTATTTTGAATATCTTCATTTTAATTTATCCAGATCAATGGATAGATTTGCCATTTCCAGCAAGTCTTTTGTATGATCCACAACAAATATTATTTTGCTGTGCTGTGATAGGTTGAAAATTAAATTTTTTACAAGTTCAATATTTTCTTTGGAAATTCCTGCTGCTGGTTCATCGAGTAAATATACCTTCGGTGATAAAGTTAAGATAGAAGCCAGGGTTACTAACTTTTTTTGTCCGAAAGAAAGGGATGCTGTTTCTTCAAATCTGAGTTGTTCTATATCAAGTTGTGATAATGCCAGTGAAATTCTTTCCTGTATTTTTTCAGGAGTTATTTTCAAGTTTTCCGGAGCAAAAGCAAGTTCCTGTTCTACAGTAGGGAAGAAGAGCTGGTTTTCCGGTTCCTGCATTAACAAGCTTATATGAGGAGCTATTTCGGGAAGTAAAAGGGATGAGATATCTTTTTTATTCATCGATATTTTTCCTTCAAATTCACCGGGAATGGTTTTGGGTATTACTCCGCAGAGAATATTCAAAAGAGTTGTTTTACCACTTCCGCTGGAACCTTTTACAGCAATAATATCTCCGTTTTCTGCTTCAAAGGAAAATTTTTTAATCAACCAGGGCTGTTCCGGGTTATAACGGAAAGAGAGGTTTTCTGTCTTCAGCATTATTCCAGATCGATCTGCCTAATATACTTAATCCAGCGCTGACCGAATTTATCGGAAGGAATAATCAGGCGCAGGTTTGGTTCTTCATTTCCATCCTGTAAAACCAGGTAATACGTTTCGGAAGCTTGTTTTTTCAGCTTAATGCTTGCACCATCGCTGGAATGAAAAATCATCCTGGAATACTCATTGTCTTTTATATGGAAATAATTTAAAATATCGTCTAATCTATACCCGCTAAATTCATCACCTCGATTTGTGGTAAAACTTTCAGGGTTGAGTTTATTAAGGTTATCATAATTGAGCATAAAATATTTTTTACCAAGAGTTATTTTAATACCTTCGTCAGTTTCCATTGGTCTATGCCAAATCAATAAAGTAATAACCAGGATCACAATTAGAATTATAAGGAACCAGATGATCTTTTTCATAAACTTCTCCATTCTATTATTTCTTTATATATTCTTTTGTCACACTGAGCCTGTCGAAGTAATCTTCGTAAGTCATCATATAAGAGACCTCTATCCTTCCCTTCGACATTGCTCAGGATAAACTCAGGTTTAGGATGACGGGGGTAATCAAGGTTAGAGTGACAGGAGAATAAATTAGATTTTTATTACTCATCTTTCCTTCCTGATTTGTATAATATTATAAGAAGTAAGTTTTACATAAATTGAATAAGATAATATCCCTCCGATAATACCTGAAATGGTTGCTGCAACCAATGAAATAAAAAGCGGAATTAGAGCCAAACGCATAACCAATATTGTTACCACAATCGCACCTGTTATATTGGCAAGGGTACACATCCATACAAGTGAATAAATTGTGTCTTTTTTTCTAAAGAAAATTGAAGTGATCTCGATAACTATTCCCGGTAAGGTATAACTGATAAGCGAGACAGCTCCATGACTTCCAAAAAAACCGATTGATAGCATAACTATAGATTGCGTTAATGCAACCAGAAAGCCTGCTCCGGGTTTTTTAACAATAGCAACAGCTAATACCAGCCACATCATATACAATCCACCAGCAAGAGAACCACCCGGGATCATGAGTGGTGCGGAAATGAGATGAATTAGAGGTGTAACGATCGGTTTAACTGCCAGACCTAAAGCACTTAAAATAGCAATGTACAGCAAGTCTTGTGAGGAGTACCTGGACAGCCATTTCATTAAAAAAGAAACCTCCTAAATAATTTTAGAAGGCAAGAGTAAATTTTTTGTCTCGCCTTTCCAAACACGGGAGGCATATCCGTTTCCCGATATACCCTGTCGGCAATGTATCATGTCCGGTAGGTGCTGAATTTAGAAGACATTGCTCGGCGC
>JAGLWO010000647.1 GCA_023133395.1 Candidatus Cloacimonadota bacterium
GAATGATGCTAAAGCCTAAGTTCCTACTCGATGAAAATCTTAACCGTCTAGCAAAATGGCTGAGGATGCTGGGTTATGATGCTGCTGTCTATAAGAGCATTAATATTCACAACAAAATCAGATTGGTGAATAGGGAACGTAGGATTTACCTCACCAGGGATAAGACCCTGGCTAAAAAAAAGGAAAAATTCACCATGGTATTGATAAAATCTGAAAAACATTTAGAACAGTTAAAGGAGATATTGGATTATATCAGCTATAATGAAGAATTCGTTTTTACCAGATGTATTGATTGCAACCGCATTTTATACGATATTTCAAAGGGGAAAATCAAGGAACTTATCCCCCCATTTGTGCTGGAAAATCATTCCCATTTCAAGGTCTGCAGGAAGTGTGGAAAGGTATTCTGGATGGGAACACATTACCAGGAAATGAAAAAAGAACTTAAGAATATATTGACAATTTAATTTCAAAAAATAAAAGTTTAACAAATTAATAAATAAATTGTGAATTCTTTATATCTAGGTAAATTAGGTTTTAAGGATTTGAAGGGGAAAAAATTGAAAAAGAAGATTTTAATTTTATTTTTTGTATTTTTTATTTTTACCCAGACCTTTGCACAGGATTCTGAAGGGGCAGAGGAGAAAATCGAGTTAGAACATCCTACCAATCTAACAGCCACAGCTATTAATGATCAATCCATATTGCTCAAATGGGAAGATAACTGCAACATTGAGACAGGTTACAAAATTGAACGTAAAGGAGGTGGCAGGGGATACACCGAAATTGTTTCTCTGGATGAGAACTCAACTTCTTATATTGATAAAGAATTATTGTATCATGTTAAATATACATACAAAGTATTTTGCTACAAACTTGATGAGAAATCAGGTTATTCCAACAAAGTAACAGTTACAACGATTTTTTCCCAACCTTCAGAACTATCTGTGGAAATTATCAATGATCAATCAGTTAAGCTCACTTGGAAGGATAACTGTGATTTTGAAGAGGGTTTTATTATTGAGAGAAAGGATAAAAAGGGAGATTTTATAGAGATTGCCAGAACCCTGGCAGATGAAACTTCCTATACTGATGAAGGTCTAACAAACGGGTTAAAATATTTATATAGGGTCAGGGCTTATACCTCTCTTAATGAATCGGATTTTTCTGAAAAAGTCACAGTTGAAACTGTTTTTCCTTCACCTTCAAATTTCAAGGTTAGGGCTATTGATGACCAATCTGTCAGACTTTCCTGGGAAGATAAGTATGACTTTGAAGAAGGTTTTAAGATTGAAAGGAAGGAAGAAAAGGGTGATTACACAGAAATTGCTGAGGTTTCTGCAAATAAAGTTTATTACACTGATAAAGGCTTAATTGATGGTAAAATCTATGTATACAGGATAAAAGCCTTTTCTGAGATCAATGAATCCGATTATTCCGAAGAGATCTCCATCTCCACCGAATTCCCCCTTCCCCAGAATCTCTATATTGATGTTATTAATGACCAGTCGATTAAACTCTATTGGGAAGACAAAAGCACATTTGTGGAAGGGTATAGGCTCGAACGTAAAAAAGATGATGAGGAATTTGTAATAATAGCGGAACTTTCCCGGATTGATAAAACATATATTGATGAAGGTTTGATACTCGGCTGCGAATATACCTACCGCATTAAAGCCTGGTCTGAATTTAACGAATCCGAGTACTCAGATGAAGTCAATACAAAGACTGATTTTCCCGGTCCTGCCAATCTTTATTCTGAAAAAGTTGATGATCAATCGATCAGACTCTACTGGGAAGATAACTGCGTGTTTGAGGATGGATACAGATTGGAAAGAAAAGGAGAGGATGGTAAATACGAAGTAATTGCTGAACTGGATCCCAACACTTCCTTTTATAAAGATACCGGATTGATCTATGGAAAAGTGTACTATTACAGGGTAGCAGCTTTTACTGCAACCTCGATATCAGCGTATTCCAATGAACTCGCTGTTAAGACATTTTTCCCAGGACCAACCTATCTCTCAGCTATTGTTCTCGACGATCAGTCCATCAAGCTTTCCTGGGTTGATAACTGCAATTTTGATATAGGTTGCAGGGTGGAAAGAAAAGATGATGAAAATGATTTTCAGGTTATAGCCACTCTGGATGCAGAAACCATATCTTATTTAGATGATGGATTGCACTTCCACACGAATTATGTTTACCGAGTGTGTGCAATAACTTCACTGAATTCTTCTGATTATTCCAATATTGTATCTGCCGCGACCATCTTTCCTAAACCAACATTTTTAAGCTCTGAGGTTCTTGATGACCAGAGTATATCCATTTACTGGGAAGATAATTGCGATTTCGAAGCAGGATTCAGACTGGAGAGAAATGTGGATGATGGAGAATATACCGAGTTATCTGTATTCGGGGAAAATACTACTTCCTTTATTGATGAGAGGTTGAAATTCGGAAAGGTTTATTATTATCGTGTTCTGGCATTCACCACCTTTAATGAAACTGATTATTCAAATATTGAGTATGCCTCCACCATTTTTCCCAAACCGACAAACCTGAAAGCTGAGATTGTCGGTGTTGATGAGATTGAACTTAGATGGGCTGATAACTGCCTTTTTGAGGAGGGCTATTCCATCGAGAGAAGTGATAATGGTTCAGATTTTACTGAAGTTGGGAAAACACCTGCAAATACAACCAGCTTTAAAGATACAGAGTTGGGATATGGAGCAGATTATACATACAGGATAAGGGCTTTCACAAACCTTAATAATTCTGATTACTCCAAGTTTGTAACTAAATCTTTGGGAATGGGTGCTCCCGCAAATGTAACCACTGAGGTGATGAGGGACAGACAGATCAAAATTTCCTGGACCGATAACAGCAAGATTGAAGATGGTTTTAAAATTGAACGACGAATTGAAAATAGTGAATATAAACACTATGCTAAAGTAAAAGCAAATGTAACATCATTTATAGACACAAGCACGGAGATCCATGTAAAATATTATTACCGGGTTTATAGCTATACCAGGAATAATGAATCACTCTATTCCAATGAAGTTCAGGCCACCTGCCATTTTGGTGAGTTAAGGGTTCCGGAGGATTACACCACCATTCAGTCTGCCATTGATGCTGCTATAGATGGTAATACTGTGGTAGTACAGCCAGGAACTTATAAGGAAAATCTGAATTTTGGAGGAAAGAACATTACAATCGGTTCCTTATTCCTGACCTCAGGCAATTCATCTTATATTTCCCAGACTATTCTGGATGGTAATAAAACCAGCAGTGTAGTCACCTTTAGGAATAATGAGGATAAAAGTGCTCTTCTTATTGGCTTTACAGTAACCAATGGGGTTGGAAATGCATTTCGGGGAGGAGGGATTTTCATTTATGACTCAAATCCTACCCTGAAGAATCTTTTCATTGTGGGAAATAGTGCAGACGAATTTGGTGGTGGTATGTACATCTATAATTCAAATCCTGTTCTGGAGAACATGACAATCTCGGGTAATTCATCAACTGGAAAGTTGTATGGTTACGGTGGAGGGATCTATTTAAATAATTCCAATCCTAAGATGACCAAACTTAAAGTTATTGAAAATAATGCGAATGAATTCGGTGGCGGGATTTATGTTTATAATTCCAATCCCGAATTAAAAAATTGTATTATTGCTTCAAATAAGCTAATCGGGAATAAATACGGCTATGGCGGTGGTATCTATACTCAATATTCTCGTCCGATACTGGAAAATCTGACCATCTTCGGGAATATATCTCTGGAAGGTGGTGGCATTTTCTGCAACAGTTTCTCCAATCCTAAACTCTATAATTCTATCCTATGGAACAATACTCCTCAGGAGATATGTTTTCATAAATTTGGTGATATAAAAATTACTATCGGTTATACAGATCTTGAAGGGGCTGAAGAGGGAATCAAGACCAATAATAATGGCTCGATATTCTTCCAGGTGGGATTTATTAATGTTGATCCCATGTTTAACAATCCTGAATTCAATAATTTCCGTCTTCAGTCTGAATCACCCTGTATTAATGCTGGTAATCCAGCAGAAGAATATAACGATGTGGATGGTAGTAGAAACGACCTTGGCGCTTATGGTGGTGTTAATGGAGATTGGTAAGAAAGTTGATTAATAATCTCAGGTTGAAATTCAGGAGGAAAATAGATGCATAAGTATAGCAGATTCTGGTTTTTCCTTATTGTTATTGGAATGTTTTTAGGTGTTGTTAATACAGAATTACAGGCTCAGATATTTCAAAGGCAGATCTATACAGGACTGCGCGGTAGCGCTATCAAGCTTATTGGTGGTGAGGAAGATGACAGCACTGTGAGGATGATGGGTGGGTTTTACATCGGTTATTATATTACCCGCAGGATTGGTGTTGAAATTTCAGGTGGAATGGGCTTTGTTACAGTTCGTGATAAAAGCGAATTACTCGAATTCATGAGCCATATCATAGAACATCCCGATTCACCCTATAAAACCTATTTGTATCCTTTCTCCGTAAATTTTCGTTATAACCTCAGGAAAGATACCCGCTGGAT
>JAGLWO010000648.1 GCA_023133395.1 Candidatus Cloacimonadota bacterium
GATAGAATATGAATAACTGATCGTTCCCCAGAAATTATCCTTAACTTTTTTTTGCAGGAAAAATTCCATTCCTTTTGCATATCCTTCACCTACATTGATCGAATAATTTGCCCAATCCAGGGAATCAGGAGTAGTATCAGAATATCTTACCGGAACATCTTTGTATATTTTATAATAAGTTTCGATGCTGATTTTGATATCTTCTGCCAACAGTCTGTCAATTCCCAGCACAACCTGATCTGTGTATTTGGGTTTTAAATCTTTATTGAGTTCATTGCGGTTCAGCGTATAATAATCCGGATTCTGATAATGACGACCAAGTCCAAAACTGAGATTTGATCTGCCTGAGAGAGCATATTTCATTCCTATCCTGGGAGATATTGTTCCTTCTTTTATATAGGAAAAATAATCGTATCTAATCCCCGTATTCAAAGTAAATTTCCCAAAATGATTTTCCCATTGCAGATAACCTCCAAGTTTGTAAGCTGTTGTATCGTTTTTTGTAGGTTCGCTGTTTCCAAGATACCTGGGATTACCAAATTGATCTTTTAAAGTATCGATTATTACAATTTCCTCGACTGTAGTATCGTAAACATAAAGAGTATCGGGGCGTCCATACATATCAAAATCCGTTTCATCATATTTTGCTGAAACACCAGCTTCAAGTTTTCCCATAAAGGTATTTGGAAAAGTATGAGAATATTTAAGAGCATTATAATCATCATAAGCATGATAATATCTTTCCCTGGTTTCATCGGATTTTGTATCTGCTTCATAAATATCCTGCTCCCACCATTGATGATTATGCGATAAGGTGAGAAGAGAGTAACTTCTATTATAGATGCTTTTCAAAGTAGCTCCGAACATATATTGTCCTGAATTTGCATAAATATCGTTTTCACCTTCTCCTTGTGAATAACCGGAAGATTCGTGTTTGATGCTTATCTTATCACTTCCCCAGAACTGATTGATAGTAAGTTTCGTAAAAGGAGAGAAATTAATTACCTGTTTTCCGAAGATCGATTGATAATAAGGAATTGCCGTAAGACCGATGCTTTCACTTATCAAACTCATAAAGCTGCGGTGATATGAAAGAAGGTATGAACCATTATTTGAAAATAAAGGACCTTCGATATTACCTCCATAACCAGCCATACCAACATCAAATTTGGCTTCAAAATTATTTTTATTCCCATTCCGTGTGGTAATATCCAGCACGGAAGAAGCTTTATCGCCATAACGGGAAGGAAATGCTCCGGCATAAAAATCTACTTCTTCCACAAATTCAGGAGTGATCATACTGATGGGACCCCCGCCTGTTCCGGGCCAGGCAAAGTGATTGGGATTTTCCAACTCGATATTATCCAGGACAAAAAGATTTTCTCCGTAATTTCCACCACGCACGATAATTTCATTCTGTTGGTCCGTAGCACCAACAACAGCAGGCAGAGCCTGGATCGCTCTCTGAATATCATAAACTCCGGAAGGTTGACTTCTTATCTCTTCGATATCCAGTGTTTTGGAACTTACCGGTGCATCAGGTGTTTCGCGGAAAAATACTTCTTCTTTCACCGATATACCTTCGATAGTAATTGCCTGTGGTTTCATTTCGATGTTTGTAATAGTTGTTTGATTCGGTTTGATGAATATATTTATCTTCGTTCGTGTTTTATAACCGATCCTGCGATAGCTTATCTGGTGAGAACCTATAGGGATATCTTTGAGAATATATTCTCCTTTTTTGTTGCATATCCCCTTTGCTTCTCCATCGATGGCAATGGTTACATTCTCGATGGGTTTCTGAGTGTTCTTATCAATTATTCTGCCTGCTATTTTTCCTATCTTAACTTCAATTGAAAAAGCGAAAGAAATCGTTAATAAGAGAATTGTGATTGTGAAAACAAGTTTTCCAAATTTAGAATTATACATTATTTTTCTCCTTGTTCATAAACCGTTGAAACGGTTACTTTTATCCATTTTTACTTTTAGTCACCAGCTAAAGCAGGTGGTTATTGAGATTACCTTGCGGATGGTTGAAAACCTGCCTTAGGCAGGTAAACCTCCACAATGGTAATCCACTCATAGTCAACCATTGCGAAGGCTAAAACCATTCGCAAGGTTTCTGTCGAGATAAATTTCCGGTTACTCTTCCGGACGATGACCATCAAAAGCCAGACCAAGCAGTTTTTCCACATTTCCCGTTAGCGTTTTCATCAGGGTAGTATCTACTTTGTAATATACATGGAAACCAACTTTGTGAGGGATAACAACATTAATGTTTCTTAAAATTTTCAGATGCTGGGAAACAGCCGGTTGGGAAATGCCAAGCCTCTCTGCAAGGTCAGCCACACAAAGTGGTTCATCCTGGTTAAGCACTAACAATTTAATTATCTTAAGCCTGTTTGGATCACCCAAAGCTTTGAAGATCTCAGCCATTTGGACAACAAATTCTTTCATTACCTCTCCTTAAGTATATAAGCAAAAACTTATGGAGCTGGATATTCGTCAAGAAGTATATTATTTTTTATTGTAATTTAAACTCCCAGGTAAAAACCCCTCTCAATCTCCCCTTCCGTCGAAAGCCGGACACGGTACGAAGGGGAGCAAATCATTCGGAAGGTTTTTAAAACCTGTTCTTCTCATCCGAGATCGAAGTCAGATACGCTCCCAGCATTATCAGTACAGTTGAAATGACAAGATTCATTGTGAAAGATTCATTTAAAAATATTATTCCACAACTTATACTGACGATGGGTATGAATAGGATTAAATTTGCAATTACTTTTATGCCAATATTTTTAACAGCCAGATTCCAGAAATAATAACCGAGACAGGAACAAAAAACCGAAAGGAACAGCAAATGCAGTCCGGCAGAAACATTGAATTTAATGTTTAGAAAAGATTTGTATTCAAATATCATA
>JAGLWO010000649.1 GCA_023133395.1 Candidatus Cloacimonadota bacterium
AGGTTTACTATCCAGCCAATAGCAATCATCGGCCAGATGAGCATTCCCAGGTACTGGAAGAAAGCAACGAATTCACCTATCGAAATTTCATTGAAGATCGTAGATTCACCACCAAAGACCAGAACGATTCCCATACTGATATTGATGACGAGAAACAGCATTGGAAAGAACATCGCAAAGATCTTAACAAGAGCAATATTTTCTTTTACATAATCCCTCGCCTGCTCGGACATTTTTTCCAGCTCTGCCTGTTCCTGAACGAATACTTTCACAACTCTGATGCCGGAAATTGTTTCCTGAACCTTGCCGGACATTGCAGCAAATATCTTTTGAACCTTTCGAAACCTACCGTGAATTTCCTTCCCGAAATATATGATAATTATACTCAGGATCGGCATTGGAATGATCGCCAGCAGGGTCAGCCGCAAACTGATTCCAACCATAAAAAAGATGGATGCAATAGAAAGAACGATGATATCTGCTCCCACAACAAAACCAAACCCGATCAGCATTCGCACTGCGTTCATATCGTTGGTGGCATACGCCATCAGATCACCGGTTTTGGTTTTGTTAAAGAAATTTGGAGAAAGTTTAAGCAGATGTTCATAATACATCTGCCTTAGGTCACGGTCGATTATCCAGGCTGTTCCAATGAAAGCTATCCGCCAAAAATATCGCAGCGTTGTGATCACGATGGTAATTCCAATAATTAACAGAGAAGCATACAACAAACAGGTTGCTGTGAATCCTTCCCTCCCGATCCCGTCGATAGCTTTTTGCATAACCTTGATAGTTATCAGTTGCCCCGCATCGATGATGATAATCAGGATGATCCCGAAGATAATTTTAAGAAGATTCTTCTTGATGTAGGGAATTACTTTTTTAAAGGTTCTCATCGATTTCCTAATTTAACCTAATAACAAACAAAATTTTTAATACTAATTTTATAAACGAAATTATATAATAAATTGAAATATATTAGTCAATAGTAATTTTATTTAAATAGTTCATTTATTTTTAAATTGAACTTAATATTTTCTGATAATATAAAGAAGTTTATTCTATTGAAACTCCAGTTTTAATAATCTCCTGAGAAATCTAATTTATTAAAGCGTAAACCGAATATCTGTTGATCAACCACTCTTGCAATGTCTTTTAAAGAAATAATCCCTACTAAGTGACCGTTTTCTACAACCGGTAAATGTCGAATATGATTAATGACAAAAACATGATATACTTCTCTAAGTTTTTTATCTTTGCTAACTGTAAACAACTCTTTGGTCATAACTTCACCAACTTTAAGCTTCCTGCAATTTTTCCCTCGCGCTACCACTCTATTAACTAAATCTCTCTCTGTGAAGATGCCAATAGGAATATTATCTTTTGCTATAATAACTGATCCGATATCATAAGTTGACATCACTTTTGCAACAGTATCTATCGTATCATTTTCTGAACATGTTTTAACGTCTTTTTGAATATATGGTTCTATTTTCATTTTTTCTCTCTTTCATATTCTTTCATAATATTTTTTACACTACCTGTTTAAAATAATCCATTACCTTTACAACCATTTTCTTTATAATTGTCAACAACTTTCCGAATTGACTGAATATGTTCGGGAGTAGTTCCACAGCATCCACCAATTATGGAAACACCTGCATTGATCAAATCTTTTGCTTTTTCTCTAAAAAATTCAGGAGTTTCGGAATAGAAGATTTCGCCATTTTTTAGTCCGGGAAGACCGGCATTGGACTGGATTATGATTGGAAGTCTGGAAAATTTCTTAAATTCGCGAGCAATTATAATCATATTCTCGATTCCATTCCCGCAATTTGAGCCGATAATATCTGCTCCTGCTTTTTGAAGCCCTGTAACTGCATCATTGATGCTAACACCCATAATCGTATAAAACCCTCTGGGAGTTTCGTCAAATGTCATCGTTGTCATAATCGGCATTTCAGGAGAGATGCTTTTTGCTGCTTTTATGGCAAGAGTTGCTTCATTCAAATCTGTCATAGTTTCAATGCAGATTATATCAATACCGGCTTCAATTAGAGATTTTATTTGTCGCTCAAAGCTTTTGTAAATTTCACCCGGTTCTGTGTCACCAAAAGGGTTCAGTAATTTCCCGGAAGGACCGCACGAACCTGAAACATAAGCTTTTTCTCCAACCACTTTCCTGACTCTTTCAACTGCAATTCTATTGATCTCTTCAGCTTTGTCTTCGAGCCCATAATCTGATAATTTTAAAGGAGAAGCACCGAAAGTGTTGGTTTGGATAATATCTGCTCTGGCATCAAGATATGCTTGTGCAATTTCTTCGAGGATCTCAGGATTTTTCAGGTTCACAGATTCAGGTGGCTCTCCCGGCTTGAGACCTCTTGCAAAGAGCATTGTGCCCATTGCTCCATCTGCAACTAGGATTTCACCGTTTTTTATTCTTTCGAGGATAGATTTCATGAACTCCCCTAAATCCCCTCTTTGCAAAAGAGGGGAAATTACACGGTTTATCACTTTATCATTTTCTTCAATTTCTTCTTGCTTTTCTTATGTTCCCTCGCTTTATAAAAGAGAGGGACACGCCTTCGCCAGCTTCGGCGGTGCAGGCAGTAGGGAGAGTTCACATTATCTTCTTCACACATTCCACAGTATTTGCTGCATCATACGCATAAGCATCTGCTCCGATTTCATTCGCAAATTCCTTTGAAACCGGTGCTCCACCGATAATCGTTTTTATTTCAGAATTTTCTTCTTTCAAAATTTCGATTACTTGTTTCATCGTTTGCATCGTAGTAGTGAGAAGTGCAGACATCCCGATAAGTTTTGCATTTTCGCGTTTTGCAGTTTCCACAAACTTCTCTGCAGGGACATCTTTTCCAAGATCGATAACATCGAACCCTGCACCTTTCAGCATTATTCCCACAAGATTTTTCCCTATATCGTGAAGGTCTCCCTGAACTGTTCCGATCACCACTTTACCTAAACCGGAAATTCCTTTGGAAGCAAGAAGCGGTTTCAGTTGATCCAATCCTGCATACATTGCTTTGGCTGCCATCAGCACATCCGGAAGAAATATTTCGTGTTTTTTGAATTGCTCTCCGATTATGTTCATTCCAGCAATTAAGCTATTATCAAGAATGTCTTTGGGATTTAAATTCAGTTTTATCGCTTTTTTTGTTAATTTAAAAACTTCTTCGTCATCACCTTGTTGAAGATATTCAGAAATCTGAATTAATATATCCATTACTTCTCCTTTATTCTTTCAATACAGCTTTTCGTCTTACACAAAGAACAAAAAGAAAAATTATTTTCGAATTTATGAATCTCTCTTTTTCCGGAAATCAAAACACCCGAAACCGATTTTAAGGGAATCATCAAAAAACTATCATTCAGAGTTATTCCAATTTTTTCAGGATGTAGATATTCAAAAAGTTTTTTCTGTCCGCTTATATGCCAGCCGCAATATCCCGGACTGTAACTCAAAGCATAAGTATTTGGAAAATGATCAGAAAAAATTGTTTCCAGTTTTTTCACAGCTTTATCTGCTGCCAAAGATGCGATATTATCCAACATAGAACCCAGAGCGAAATCATTTTCTTTGAAAAGAGTTTCAATTTTTTCACTCACTTTCTTTCCCATCGTAAGAGCAAATAAAGCAAGACCATCAGCTTTTGGAAAGATTCGTTTAACAGGTGTCTCAGCAGAATTAGTTCCTTCTCCTTT
>JAGLWO010000065.1 GCA_023133395.1 Candidatus Cloacimonadota bacterium
CCTGGGAAAACCCACCTGAATTTGTATGTCTGGTTGGAGATGCAGGTGGAAGTTACAATATTCCTACAGGCTATTACAGCGGTAGTGAGGGAGATCAGGTTTATGCTTTATTGGAAGGCGGAGATATATTAGCAGATGTATTTATAGGTCGTTTATCATTTAATTCTATAATCGAATTTCAAACGATAATCGCAAAAATATTAAATTATGAAAAAGAGCCCTATATGGGACAAACTAATTGGTATCAACAGGCTTTATTAGTTGGTGATCCGAGTTCATCAGAACAATCCTGCATAATTACGAACAAATATATCAAGGAAATAATCGAAGCAAATGCTCCATATTATAACTACTATGAAGTTTATTCCAGCCCTTTTGTATCCCAGATGAATAGTGCTTTAAACAATGGTGTAACTTATTTCAATTATCGTGGTTACATTGGAATGAGCGGATGGGGGAATGATGATATTAGTAATCTTAATAATGGCTTCATGCTTCCTGTGATGGTGTTTCTGACCTGCTCTACAGGTGATTTTGAGGGAACATATGACTGTAGAAGTGAATATGCTCTAAAAGTTGGAACGCCCAGTGTACCAAAAGGTGCGATTGCTGCAATAGGTACAGCAACTGCTTCCACTCATACGTGTTTTAATAACTGTGTTGCAGCAGGTACATTTTGCGGAATTTTTGTAGATAAAATTTATAATATGGGGGGAGCACTTACAAGAGGAAAACTTAACCTGTATCTTAGTTATCCGCAGAATCCCAACAATTGGGTTGAAAAAAAATCATATTGGAATAACCTGATGGGAGACCCGGGAATGGAAGTCTGGACTGGTATTCCTCAAGAAATTGTAGTAACTTACCCAGCAACCATTCCTTTCGGAACAAATTATATTGAAGTTATTGTGAAAGATACTTTTGGAGAACCCGTTTCAGAAGCATGGGTAACTGCTTTGATGGGAGATGATGATATTTTTACTACAGGTTCTACAGATGAAGATGGATTTATAATCCTACCAATAGATGCACAAATTACAGGGAATGTGAACTTAACCGTAACCAAACATGATTTCATCCCTCATCTTGGTAGTTTTGATATAGGAATAAGCGATAGGTTTGTTAATGTCTTTGAAATTAGTATTGATGATGATAATTCGGGAACTTCATCAGGGAATGGAGATGGGATAGTTAACCCCGGAGAAGATATCGAATTGAATGTGAGTTTGAGAAACTTCGGAATCTTAACTGCAAATAATGTCACAGCAACCATATCAACAGAAAATGAGTTTATAACCATAACCGATGCTTCAGAAGATTATGGAGATATTACTGCAGGAAGTTCTACTTATTCTTCTGACGATTTTGATTTTTCAATTGATGCCAATACATTGGGGGGAACTGAAATCCAGTTTGATATTTTAATACAGGATGCTCTTAGAAATCAATGGACAGATTTTATTTTTATATCTGTTGAAGCTGCTAACCTGTATGCAAGTGATTATACTGTCGTGAACGATCCAAATGGAGTATTGGACCCTGGTGAAACTGCACAACTGGAAGTTACTATAGAAAATGTCGGTTCTGTAGGAATAAACGAGATATATGGAACATTGATATCATCTGATAATGGGATAACGATAATTGATTCGATTGGATATTTTGGAAATATTTCTGCCGGGGGGCAAGCAATAAACAGCACAAATCGATTTGAACTTACAGCAAATACACAGGTTATTCCAGGTAGTCAGTTTATTCTGGAATTACATCTTTATAGTGTAGATGGTTATGATGATACGGTTAGCTTTATTCTTGAAGTAGGAGAAGTTACAGTAACCGACCCCTTGGGACCTGATTCGTATGGATATTATTGTTATGATGATGGAGATACTGATTATTATAATGTACCTGTATATAACTGGATAGAAATAGATCCAACATATGGAGGTTCAGGCACGATTATTAATTTGTATGATCCCGGAGATACGGGTGATATTGAAACAATCACAATGCCTTTTAACTTTAATTTTTATGGATTGAATTACAACACAATCACAATCTGTTCAAATGGTTGGATATCTCCGGGGGGTACAGAACAGTATTCATTTATGAACTGGCCTATTCCTGGTCCACTTGGACCTTCACCAATGATAGCACCTTTCTGGGATGACCTTAGAACACAAGATTGCTATGGAAATAATTATGGAAATGTATATTACTTTTTCGATGTTAATAATAATATCTTTATTGTCGAATGGTCTAGACTGCTTAATGATTATGATACTCATGGTTCACCATCTTACATAAATGGTTCAGAAGAAACATTCCAGGTTATCATATATGATCCTGCTTATTATCCAACTCCGACAGGAGATGCTGAGTTCGTGTTCCAATATGAAACCATAAATAATGTAGATGTAGGTGATTACACTGCCTATCATATACAACATGGTCAGTATGCTACGGTAGGTTTAGAAGACCATACAGGTC
>JAGLWO010000650.1 GCA_023133395.1 Candidatus Cloacimonadota bacterium
AGGTTCAAAATATTCATTTGCAGATCACAGAAAAGGTTCCTGATAAACCTAAACCTTAAAGCTAAAGTATTGATTTTATAAATTGGAGCACTTCTCTCGCGAGAGTATAAACCCATATAACTATCTATTCCCCCAATATAAAATGGATCAAAATCATCTTCATATTTTCTGAAATGGGAGCCGTATTCAAATTGGTATTTCACTGATAAACTCTCTCCAAAAGGCAGGAGCATACGCAACTTAGTATATAATTTCTTATTTCCTGCATCGCTGTAAATACCTTTTTTTGCAGTTGAATATTTAGCTATAAATTGAGTTCCATGCATTGGAAATACATAATCATCCAGGCTTTCATGATACAATTTCAACCCAATTCCTGTTGAATTAAATTCTGAACCTTCGAATTCAGCAATATCCCTGTATAACCGGGATTTAAAGGTATAAATAAAAGCTTCTGCAATCACAGCTTCCTGGGCAAACAGACCTATACCGGAAGTACCTCCATATTCAAGAGATCTCACGCTTTTCATTTTCTCATGTTCTTCATTATATGAATAGAGACGATGTTCACTGATATACGGAAAAATACGAAAATATATTCCCCATTGTTTCCCGAAATTTTTCACATAATCCAGGTTGACTTCTTGTTTATCACCTAATTGTAAATTCAAAAGTAACTTGGAATTCCGTTGAATTATATTATTCAAATCAAGTGTTAAACCTACAACTATTTCATTATTATCGTTGTAGCTCAAGCTGAAGCCAAGCTGTTTCCTGTCTTTTTCTTCAACAATAATATTTAAAATATAGTCTGTACCACTTTGTTTAATAACAGGATAGATAATTGTGAATAACTCGGAATTGAATGCTTCTTCTATTGCATTTACAATTTCATTTCTGGAATAGAATATATTACTGTGTAATCCCACATATTCTTTTATTTTAGTTTTACTAAGGTGTTTATTTCCTGTTACAGATATTCTGGAAAAACTTACCTTCTCAGGAAGAAAGTTTAGTTCAGGAGTTTTTCTTTCCATTTCAAAGTTAAACTGGTTTTCCGCAAAATATTTTTTGGCTGCTTCTTCTCCAAGGTTGATAATTTCTTTTTTCTTATTAAAATCAAGTATTGAAATATCTTCCAACTGAGGTTCAATTAGAATATCACAGAATTGAATTGATTCATTAATATTTTTCGTAATATGCAAATTAATTGTCTGATCCAGTACATCAATCAGAGATACTAATTCATCTTTTCCTTTCAAACCGGTATTTGTCTTGATTCCTATAACAAAATCAGCACCCATTTCTTTAACTACTTCTGTTGGAAGATTTGCCAGAATACCACCATCCACGTAAAGTTGATCCTGCAATTTAAAAGGTTTAAGCATAGTAGGAAAGGACATCGAAGCACACATGACCTCATGAATAGAGCCGCTGGAAAATATTTTCATCTCACCATTTAAAATATTAGTTGCTATACAACGGAAAGGTATGGCAAGTTCATCAAAATTTTTGATATGAGCGACCGGGTAAGTTATCGTAAATAATTGGTTGATTAGATTATTGCCGGATAAAAAAGCCTGTGGAAGTTTTGGAAGGAAGTTCTCATCCAGAGCGAAGAAATAATTTGCATAGGGTTTCCAGCGTTTTTGACCCACGTAAACATCTTCACGACAAATCTTTTCATCAAATATATCTTCCCAAGTTATGCCAAGAACGATATCTTCTATTTCTGCAGCGGAATAACCCATGGCATAAAGACCCCCAATAATCGCGCCTGTACTTGTGCCAGCTATATAATCAATAGGAATTTCGAGTTCATCTATAACCTTAAGAACGCCAATATGGGCTAATCCTCTGGCACCCCCGCCACTAAGAGCAAGTCCTATCTTTTCTTTTCCAAAAGCATTAAGTGCTACGATCAATACAAGAACAATCAGATTTATTCTTTTCATATTTAAAACACTCCGATGAACAAAATAGAAAACTTGCCAGATTTAAAAATCTGGCAAGTTTATTTTTTATGTTTTGCTGAAAAGCTTTCTTATTCCCGCGTCTCTTCAACCTGTATATCAAATTCTTCGCCCAATATTTCTTCTTCGATATTCTGCTCTATCACAGGTTTTTCCTTCTTTCCACTGTAAATTGATTCAACTATTGGTGAATATGCAACGATAAGACCTGCAAAAACAATACTTACCATACTCATTAATTTAATAAGAATATTAATTGAAGGACCGGAAGTATCTTTAAATGGATCGCCAACTGTATCACCAACAACAGTTGCTTTGTGGAAATCCGAACCCTTTCCCCCGTAATGTCCAGTTTCAACATATTTTTTTGCATTATCCCAGGCACCACCGGCATTATTCATCATAACTGCTAGCACAAAACCTGTTGTCAATCCACCTGTTAAAACTCCCATTACACCCGCAACGCCTGTTATCATACCGATAACAATAGGTGTGAGAATTCCCAAAAGAGCAGGAGCAACCATCTCTTTTTGTGCTCCAACAGTAGATATATGAACACATTTTGCATATTCGGGTTCTGCTGTACCTTCCATAATACCCGGTATCTCTTTGAACTGACGGCGCACTTCCGCAACCATTGCACCTGCTGCCCGTCCCACTGCTTTCATCGTGAGTGCAGCAAAAACAAATGTTACCATCGCACCCATAAAAACGCCAATAAGAAACTTGGGGTTCATTAAATTTATTTGATAATAATTTACAAAATCTGCAATTGTAGCATGTGTAATTTCCACAGTTCGAACCACTTCACCAGCAAAAGTAATATCCAGGAATTTTTGCCCGGCAAAGATCAATCCTTGTCGAACTTCTTCCAGGTAAGCTGCCAGAAGCGCCATGGCGGTAAGTGCTGCAGAACCAATAGCAAACCCTTTTCCTGTAGCTGCTGTGGTATTTCCTACAGAATCAAGATCATCTGTTCTTTTTCTCACTACTTCCGGAAGCTTGCTCATTTCTGCATTCCCGCCTGCATTATCTGCTATTGGTCCAAATGCATCCATAGCAAGAGTTACGCCCAGAGTTGCCAGCATTCCAACTGCTCCAAAGCCAATACCATAAAGTCCCATTTCGGGAGTTGTGAATCCTTTACTCACACTGAAGGCTGCCAGAATGGCAATTCCAATAATAATAACCGGTGCTGCTACGGATTTCATTCCTACAGCAAGACCATCGATGATCACGGTTGCCGGTCCGAATTCTGCCTGTTTCACAATTCCACGCGTGGGAGCATAACTGTATGAGGTTGAGCGTTCAGTAAAAAATCCTATCAGTATCCCTGCAAAAAGTCCTATCATACTTGCCAGGAAAACACCCAGAGAATATTCTGCAGGAAGCATGAACTTTGTAACGAAAAATGCAACAATCGCTATCAGGATAGAGCTTCCGTAGACGCCTTTATTCAAGGCGAACATCAATTCCTTGGTATCTGCACCTTCTTTGGTGGAAACCAAATAAATTCCCAGTATAGAAAGGAATGCGCCCACACCGGCAAGAACCATCGGAGCAGTTACAAATCGTATCGCCCAGGAATTCATCAGTTCAGTTCCATGACCGAAGATCTGCGTTACTGCCGCCATTCCCAGTGCCGCTGTTGCCAATATCGAGCCGCAGTATGATTCATAAAGGTCAGCACCCATGCCTGCTACATCACCCACGTTATCTCCCACATTATCTGCTATCGTTGCAGGATTACGAGGGTCATCCTCAGGAATTCCGGCTTCCACTTTTCCCACCAGGTCTGCACCAACATCTGCAGCTTTTGTGTAGATTCCTCCACCAAGACGTGCAAAAAGCGCCTGAGTTGAAGCTCCCATTCCAAAGCTGAGCATGATAACCGTGATCGTATGCAAGCTCATTTTATCCGGATGAAGCGAACTATAATAATTCAATCCGAAAAACCAGGCAGAAATATCTATAAGAGCAAGTCCCACAACTACAAGCCCCATAACTCCACCGGCACGGAAAGCAACTTTCAATCCTTTATCCAGGCTTTTAGAAGCACCTTGTGCAGTTCTATTGGAAGCAAGGGTTGCAGTATTCATTCCTATCCAGCCAGCAAGTCCGCTGAAAAAACCACCGGTAAGAAATGCAAAAGGAATGAGCCAGTGAAGTACATGCAGAACATGAGCCATAATATTGAAAAGTATAAATGCAATAATAAAGAAAATAGTAACGCCTTTGTATTGCTGTTTCAGGTAAGCAAAAGACCCTTCACGAACATATTTTGCAATTTTCTGCATCTGCTCGTTACCGGGATCTTCTTTTTTTACTCCCTTAAATAGAATAAATGAAAATATTAATGCCATTATTGCACCAAATGGTGCAACATACCAAATTGTAGGTATCATAAAAAATCCTCCTGAATTACTTATTCGCTAAATATGAATGAGACAACAAATTAAGCTAATTATAATTGTCAAGAATTGTAACTCGACCTGCCAGGTAATGAAAACCCCTCTCAATCTCCCCTTACGAAGGGGAGCATATTATTCAGAAGGTTTTTAAAACTCGATCATAACACCACCAACTATCATCCTGCCCCATTGATAGATCGTTTCTTTACTGCCGTCATCTAAGTAATCATAATCCCAGATGTTCTTTGTACCGAAAAGATTATCGACCTCTATATAGCTGATTATATTTACTGAGCTTTCAAACCAGCGATGCTGGATATGAAAGTCAAAACGCTGATATGCCGGGAATCTTTCCGTATTGAATTCCTGATTACCGGAAATAATCCATCTTCTTAAACTTGGATTATAAGTTGGTTTTGTGTAAGGTTTACCTCCCAGGTAACGATATTTGATCGATATCTCTGTTTCGTCGGAAGGAATCAGAAAAGTCCAGCTAAGCCACTTCATCCAGCTTCTATTTCTTTCGTACCATTCATATTTCATAAATTCGAGTTTATAACCAAGAATTCCTGTGAAAACATGACGATAATCAAAATCCCAGCTATATTCTATTTTTTCGTCAGGAAAGCGAGGATCTTCCGCTCTGGCGATAGAATATGAATAACTGATCGTT